>JAHZJY010000197.1 GCA_022600695.1 Actinomycetes bacterium
ATCGCGGATGCCTGTCAGGCGCTGAACTTCAGCCATCAGCACGGCATCGTCCACCGCGACGTCAAACCGGCCAACATCATGATCTCCAAGACCGGCGCGGTGAAGGTGATGGATTTCGGCATCGCCCGCGCCATCGCCGACAGCGGGAACAAGGTCACCCAGACCGCCGCGGTGATCGGCACCGCACAGTACCTGTCACCCGAACAGGCCCGCGGCGAACAGGTCGACGCCCGCTCCGACGTCTACTCGCTGGGCTGTGTTCTCTATGAGATCCTCACCGGCCAACCGCCGTTCGTGGGGGACTCGCCGGTGGCGGTCGCCTATCAGCATGTCCGCGAGGATCCGGTGCCGCCGTCGCAGAAACGACCCGACATCTCGCCGGAACTCGACGCCGTCGTGCTCAAGGCGCTGGCCAAGAACCCGGACAACCGCTATCAGAGCGCCGCCGAGATGCGCAACGACCTGGTCCGTGTGCACAGTGGCGAGAAGCCGGACGCGCCCAAGGTCATGACCCACGCCGACCGGACCTTCATGATGAGCGCCGCACGGCCCGGCCATCCCGACGACGGCGCCGCGACACCGGTCGCGTACGACTTCAGCGACACCGAACGCGCGGGCGGTTCGGTCGGCAAGTGGCTGGTGGCGTTGTCGATCCTGGCCATCCTGACCGTCGTGGTGACCCTGGCGATCAGCTTGGGCGGCGGGACGACCCGGGCCGTACAGGTGCCCGATGTGCGCGGCCAGGTTTCCGCCGACGCCATCGCCGAGTTGCAGAACCGCGGTTTCAAGATCCGGACTCAGCAGAAACCGGATGACACCGTCGCCCCGGACCATGTCATCAGCACCGACCCGGCGGGCAACGCCTCGGTCAGCGCCGGCGATGAGGTCCAGATCAACGTCTCCACCGGACCCGAACAACGCGAGGTTCCCGACGTCTCGGCGCTGAGCTACGCCGATGCGGTCAAGAAACTCACCGCCGCCGGGTTCGGGAAGTTCAGGCAGACCGACGCGCCGTCGAACCCGGAGCAGAAGGACAAAGTCCTCAGCACCATCCCGCCGGCCAACCAGACCTCGGCGATCACCAACGAGATCACCATCGTGGTCGGCACCGGCCCGGCCACCCGGGATCTGCCCGACGTCGTCGGTCAGACCGCCGAAGTGGCCACCAAAAACCTCAACACGCTGGGTTTCCCAACCATCCTCACCGCACCGGTGGACAGCCCCGAACCGGCCGGGCAGGTCCTGGGCACCGATCCGTCGGCCGGCACGGCGGCGACCATGGACACCGCCATCACGCTGCGGGTGTCGAAGGGCAACCAGTTCATCGTGCCGAACCTGACCGGCCAGTTCTGGGTGGACGCCGAGCCGAACCTGCGGGCGCTCGGGTGGACCGGTGTCCTGGTGAAGGGCCCGGACGTACCCGACAGCGGTCAGCGCACCAACGCGGTGGTTACCCAGAGCCCGGCACCGGGGGCCGGGGTGAACTTCGGCGGTTCGATCACGCTGAGTTTCGCCTCGTAGCCACCCGGACGGTGTCGGCAACCTCCTGCTCGAGACGGCGGACCAGCGCTTCCTCCGGCGCGGACCCGCAGTAGCCCAGCCAGTTGGCCAGCATGCGGTGGCCACCCTCGGTGAGGATCGACTCGGGGTGGAACTGCACGCCGTGGATTGGCAACTCCCGGTGCCGCACCGCCATGATGACCCCGTCAGCGCCGTCGTCGCCGCCCTCGGCCATCCCTCCACCGCGTTCGCCGAGGCACGTGCGCGCGGTGACCTCCAGTTCCGGCGGGACGGTCGTCGGCAGAATCGTCAACGAGTGGTACCGAGTCGCGGTGAACGGATTCGGCAGACCGGACAAAACACCGGCATCGGCATGGAAGACTTCGCTGGTCTTCCCGTGCCGGAGTTCCGGCGCACGGTCCACCGTCGCCCCGAACGCCACCCCGATGGCCTGGTGTCCCAGGCATACGCCCAACAGCGGGGTCTGCGCCGCCGCACAGGCGTTCACCAGCCCGATCGAGGCACCGGCCCGCTCCGGTGTGCCCGGTCCCGGGCTCAAGAGCACGCCGTCGAATCCCTCCGCGGTAGCGACGATATCCACGGCCCCGGCCAGTCGGGGGTCATCATTGCGCCAGACGTGGGCGTCGACACCGAGTTGGCCGAGGTACTGGACCAGGTTGAACACGAAACTGTCGTAATTGTCGACGACCAGGATCCGCACGCCTGAAAGGCTACCCGGCACGGTGGGCTAGTCTCATGGACGATCCGACTATCGTCCCACCGACGACCGTCTCCGAAGGTAGCCATGCCCAAGTCCAAGGTCCGCAAGAAGAACGACTTCACCATCAACCCGGTGAGCCGCACTCCGGTGAAGGTCAAAGCCGGTCCGTCCAGCGTCTGGTTCGTGGTGCTGTTCATCGGATTGATGCTGTTCGGCCTGATCTGGTTGCTGGTGTTCCAGTTGGCGGCATCCGGCTACGACACCCCGGCGCCGCTGCAATGGATGTCCGACCTGGGCCCCTGGAACTACGCGATCGCGTTCGGCTTCATGATCTTCGGGCTGCTGCTGACCATGCGGTGGCGGTGAGCCCAATCACACGTGTGTGATTCATCCCCACTGTGGATAGTGCCTGTGGATAACCATGTCCCGCACTGAGTGGGGCCCGCCGATGGCCGGTATTGCCGGTGTCACGCTGGCCGGCATCCTGATGGCGGTCGGGTCCGCGACGGTGGCCACCGACCCGGCCGGGCGGATGCTCACCGGTATCGCGGCCATCGGCCTGTTGGTGTTCGCGGCGGGATCGTGGCGGGGTAGCCCACGGTTGGTGATCACCACCGACGGACTGCTCTACCGAGGCTGGACGAGCACCACGACGCTGCGCCCGCCCGATATCGAACTGATCCGCATCACCGAGTTCCGGCGGTGGGGCCGCAAGGTCCGGCTCTTGGAGATCGACACCGTCGGCGGCGGGTTGTTCGTACTGAGTCGGTGGGACCTCGGCGGTGACCCACTGGATGCGCTCGACGCGCTCACCGAAGCCGGTTACGCCGGGGGACGTTAAAGGTCGGCGACCTCAGGAGATGGTGACCGACTCGATCACGACATCGTCGGCGGGCCGATCATTGCGATCGGTCGGCGTTCCGGCGATCGCATCGACCACCTTCTGCGACTCCGGGTCCACGACCTCACCGAAGATGGTGTGCCGGCGGTTGAGGTGCGGAGTCTTGCCCACGGTGAGGAAGAACTGCGAACCGTTGGTACCCGGGCCGGCGTTGGCCATCGCCAGCAGGTAGGGCTTGTCGAACTGCAACTCGGGGTGGAACTCGTCGGCGAACTTGTACCCCGGGCCGCCGCGGCCGGTACCGGTCGGGTCGCCGCCCTGGATCATGAAGCCGTCGATGACCCGGTGGAACACGCTGCCGTCGTAGAACGGTCCCGAACTTCCGCCCGAGGCGTTCTGCGTCGAGTAGTCCTTGGTGCCCTGGGCAAGGCCGGCGAAATTGGCGACGGTCTTCGGGGCGTGGTTGCCGAACAGGGCGATTTTGATGTCGCCACGGTTGGTGTGCAGGGTCGCGGTCGCGGTTTGGATGGGGCTAGTGGTCACGCGCCATAGTCTGCCATCAGCGGCGGCGGCGGCGGTCCGCAGGGTGGGCTCCGCCGACCAGCCGAATCGTCCGATCAGGCCTTCACGCACTCGATGAGGGAAAAGACCGGTCGGTCGACGATCTCGTCCCAGAAACCCGGTTCCTGCGTGGCGAAGGCCTCCGCCGGCACCTCCGGTTCGTGCACGACCACGTCGATGAAGCCCGCCGCCTGCAGCGCCGACCGGTAGGCCTCGAGGGGCAGGTAGTAGTTCTGGATGTGCAGACCCGCGTCACCGACCAGCACCGTGAAGTCGATCGGCGCGCCCTCGTAGACGTGGTCGGCCAGCCGCATCTCGAACCCGTACTTGCGGTAATCGGGCCGGGGCTCGTAGTGGTAGAGGTTCGGGTTGACGTTGATCGTCACGAATCGGCCACCGGGTCTGACCCGGCTGGCGACCCCGGCGCACATACCGGCGAGTTCGGCTCGGCTGCGGGCGTACACCATCAGGTAGGCGCACGCGACGATGTCGAATTCCTGCGGGGGGGTGATGACCGTCGCCGCGTCGCCGACGACGTATTCAATGCCCAGGGGCTGCCGGCTTTCCTGGCGCCGGGCCAGCTCGATCATCCGCTCGGAGACATCCAGGCCGACGGCCTTCGCTGCACCCGCCTGGCGCAGCAGCCGGGTGAAATGCCCTTCACCGCAGGCGACGTCGAGCACCTTCTTACCCTCGACGTCACCAACCAGCCTCAGCAGGGAGAAGGTGTCCACCTGGTACACCGGCAAGGTGTTCTTGGCGATTTGGTAGAGCCGGGCGGTGTCACCCTCGTCATAGTCGGTCGCCATACCCTCAACTCCTCACAAAGCGAGACCGGGCGGCTCCCGGACGCCGGCCGGCCGTGCGTATCCGGTTGCACCGGCGGCGTAGTCGCCGATCGTGCAGCGTCGTCTTGTGGAGCCTAGGAGATTCGAACTCCTGACATCTGCCTTGCAAAGGCAGCGCTCTACCAACTGAGCTAAGGCCCCTGATCGCTGTTCTGGCCGGCGAGGGTGTGCCACACCTCGCCGCGGCGGCGCGCCGCGAGTACCAGAACCGCACCCGCTGCCACCGCCGCAAACACGGCCGGCCTCGTCGGCCGACCCGGTTTCGACCAGGACATCGTGGGCCTAGGAGGACTCGAACCTCCGACCTCTTCGTTATCAGCGAAGCGCTCTAACCACCTGAGCTATAGGCCCGTGTCGCGGGGTGAGATTACCGCACCGGCGGCAGGGCGCCCAAACGCATGAGTCGGCGTAGGCGGTCCGGCCGGCAGTGCTCAGTCCAGGTCGGCCAGCGTGACCTCGACGCCACCGACGATATCGGTGCTGAGGTTGTAGATGTAGGTACCGACGGTCGCCATCGCGGTCAGCAGCACGATGTTCACCAGACCGACCAGCGCCGCGCCTCCGAAGACCGAGCCCGCCGAGACCAGTTCGCCGGCGCCGCTGCTGCCGCTGGTCAGTAGGTCGCCGACGTTGCTGTTGAGCTTGCTCCACACGCCCATGGCACCGAGGATCAGGTAGAGGAAGGCCACCGCGATCATCCATACGAAAAACAGCGCCACGTTGAGCAGCAGCGAGATCCTCAGGGCACTCCACGGGTCGATGCGCCGCACCTGCATGCTGGCCCGAACCGGACCGCGCGGCCGGCCGCCGACCTGCAGACGTGATGCGAGGGTCGGCGCCCGGGGCGGCTCGGGAATCGTCGGCGGGCGCGGCTGGGGGGGACGAGGCACCGGTCCGGACAGATCCGGCAGTTCGCTCGGGAAGGCATCCGTGGTGGCGACATCGGTGTGATCGGCCCGTACCGCCTCGGGATCGCGACGCGGGGTCCCCGAGACCGCCTTCGACAGGTCCGGGGCTGCGTACCCGGTCACGTACCGGCTCGGGTCCGCAGAACCCGGCTGCGGGCCAGGTGCGGGACCCGGGCGAACCGGGCTGTCAGCGGCGCCCCGGCCGGGTGCGTCGTCCGGGCGGGTCTTCGCCCCGCCCTGCCAGGGCGGGACCTCGGGTGGACCCTCGCCGCCGGCCGGACGGTCACCCGCCACGGGCCGTGCCGGCTCGTTCGGTGAACTCACCGCTGCTCCTCACTGTGTCCGGATATCCCTGGGTCACATATTCCGCCGGGGTTCCTGTTTTGCCTCGATCCGAGCCGCGTCATAGAGGCCCCTCGTCCTAGTCCTCGTCCTGTTCCTCAAGGTTCTCGGGTTGTTCTTCCGCGTTGCGGGCCACGGCTAACAGTGTGTCGCCCTCGCCGAGGTTCATCAAGCGAACGCCCTTCGTCTGCCGACCGGCCCGACGAACCTGGCGCGCCACGGTGCGGATCACCCCGCCCCCGGACGTGATCGCGTACAACTCGGTGTCATCATCGACAATCAACGCGCCGACCAGGCTGCCGCGACGTTTGTCGTACTGGATCGTCAGAATGCCCTTGCCGCCACGGCCCTGGGCGCTGTACTCGTCGATTGCCGTTCGTTTGGCATAGCCGCCGGCGGTCGCAACGAGCAGATAGGTGTCCTCGCGGACCACGTTGAGCGACAGCAAGCGGTCCTCGGCGTTGAACCGCATCCCCTGCACCCCGGAGGTCGCCCGGCCCATGGGCCGCAGCGCCTCATCGGTGGCGGAGAACCGGATCGACTGCCCCTTGGCACTGACCAGCAGGAGATCCTCCTCTGCTGAGCACAGCACCGCCCCGACCAGTTCGTCACCGTCACGCAGGTTCACCGCCACGATCCCGCCGGACCGGTTGGAGTCGAAGTCGGACAACCTGGACTTCTTCACCAGACCGTTGGCGGTGGCCAGCACCAGGTAGGGGGCATCCTCGTAGGTCTTGATCTGGATGACCTGGGCGATTCGCTCCTCGGGCTGGAAGGCCAACAGGTTCGCGACATGCTGACCGCGGGCGGCGCGTAGCGCCTCGGGCAGTTCGTAGGCCTTCGCCCGGTACACCCGGCCCTGCGTGGTGAAGAACAGAATCCAGTCGTGGGTGGAGCAGACGAAGAAGTGCCGGACGATGTCGTCCTGTTTGAGGGCCGCGCCCTGCACGCCCTTGCCGCCCCGCTTCTGACTCCGGTAGAGGTCGGTTTTGGTGCGCTTGGCGTAGCCGGTCTCGGTGATGGTGACGACCACCTCCTCCCGGGCGATCAGGTCCTCGTCGGCGACGTCTCCCTCGGCCCCGATGATCCGGGTACGCCGGTCGTCACCGTGCTTCTCCACGATCTCGGCCAGCTCATCGCGGACGATTCCGCGCTGACG
>JAHZJY010000198.1 GCA_022600695.1 Actinomycetes bacterium
GTGAGCAGCCGGTTGCCGACGGTCCACTCCTGCAGCGGGTCGACCTCGACGGCGATCGCGTCGTCGATGCCGTCCACATCGCTGGGCAGGGTGTAGTCCAACGCGCGGAAGAAGCCCTTCACCGGATCCCTGAAGAACCCCGCCAGTTCGGCCAGTGACACGTCGCCGGTGTCCGGCGGTGGTAGCGGTCGGTCGGCGAACCGGGGACGGCCTTCGCGATGGCCTGCCGCGGCGATGGCGGCCCGCTGCATGGTCGGGTCGAAACTGAACGCGGTATCCGGCAGCCCCGGGATCAGCGCTCCCGGTTCGACGTTGCGGGAGTCGAACGGCTGCAGTGGATGGTGCACGGTGACCCGCTCGCGGACCGTACCCGTCCCGGTGCCGGTCGCGGTGCCGTCGAGTGCGTCGAGTAACTCGGCCAACGGGACGGCCGGAGGGCGCTGCTGGCCGGAGTGCTCGTTGGCCCCGGTGTAGGTGATCACCAGGGTTTCGGTGGCCGCGCAGACGGCGTCCAACAGCAGCTGACGATCCTCGGAGCGAATGTCGCGCTCCCCGGTCATGGGCTGGCGGGCCAGCACATCGTCACCGTCGACGGCACCGGTGCGGGGAAAGACGGTGTCGTCCAGGCCGACCAGGCAGACCACCCGGTGCGGTACCGATCGCATCGGCACCATGGTGCACACGGTCAGCGTCCCGGTCCGGAAATTCGCCCGGGTGGGACGGCCGGCGAGGTGCCGGTGCAACAACTGCGCCACGTCGGATAGCCGCAACGGCGTCTGGGCGCGCGAACCGGATTGGGCCGCAACATCGTTGAATTCGCGCTCCAACTGGCTGATCTGCCAGGTATCGGCCTCCCCGAGGTGGGTGAGCAGCCGGACGCCGCCGGCCAGCGCGGTCAGCCATTGCGCCAGGGGCCGGGTCCCGCTGAGCGAGTCCACCACCGACTGAAGGCGGCCGCAGAACTCGGCAAGGCGTCCGGCAAGTTCGACGCTGTTACTGCCGACGTCGTCGAGCGGCAGGGTGGTGTTGATCCAGGCCTGCGAGTCGTCCGACAGCGCCACCCCGGTCAGGATCCGGTCCAGCCCGAACCGCCAGGTGTTGTGGACGAAGTCGACACCGTACGGGCTGCGGTGTCGGGGGTCGAAACCCCACCGGATATTGGCCTCCCGCACCCAGTCGGTGATGTCGACGAGGTCGTCGTCGGTGAAGCCGAAGCGGGCCCGGACCGGAGCGGTGCTGGCGATATCGAGGACCTCGGTGGCGGTGACCCGGCTGCTGGTCAGGTGCAGCAGTTGGGAGGCCACGGCCAGCAGCGGGTTGGTCTGCACCAGCGAGCGGTCAGCCAGTTTGACCCGCAACTGATGCGCCGGGTGCGCGTCGCGGACCACCTCGCCGAGGCCGAAGTCGGCCATGATCAGCGGCGCGTAGGTCTCGATATCGGGGCACATGACGAGGATGTCGCGCGGTTCGAGAGTCGGGTCGTCGGCGAGCAGTGCCAGCAACACCTCGCGCAACACATCGACCTGCCGGGCCGGCCCGTGGCAGCTGTGGATCTGCACCGACCGGTCGGCGTCGGCCAGACGACGCCGCTGCCCGGCGCGGGTGTTGGCGGCGATATCGGCCTGTAGCCAGCCCAGCAGCGTGTCGGGATGCCCGCTGCCGGGCAGGAACTCGTCGGTGACCGCCGTCGCGGGAAGGCTGCGCTGTAACTCGCGCAGATCACGGCCCAGGGTGGCCAGCAGCGGATGACCGACCCGCCGGTGACTGCTGTCGTCGCGGCGCCGAACCGGACCCTGCAGATCCGCCAGCGCGGTCCACAGGGCGGCACTGGGATGCGGCAGCCACAGATGCAGATCGTGATGCTCGGCCAGGGCGTCGAGCAGTTCGACATCGGTCGCGGACAGCCGCGTGTAGCCGAACAGCGAGAGCCGCTCGGGAACCTGTTCTGTGCCCGATTCACGAAGCTGGGCAACGGTTTTCCTGTGCCGAATATGCGGGGGGTCGATAGCCATCGTGTCGACCAGGTGCCGCCATAGTTGCGGCTGCCAGCTGAGATCGGTTGCCAGGTCCTCGGTGTCGCCGTCCAGCCAGGACGCCGGCAACTGTGGACGCTGGCGGGCGTAGGAGGCGAACAGCCCGGCCAACCGCCGGGCCAGCGCGTAACGCCGGCCCTGGCGCAGTTCCCTCTCCTCCCCGCCGGTGAAGTGGCCGAGGTGGGTGGCCAGCGGGCGGCACCACGGCTGGTCCAGATTGGAGTCGATGACCTCCAGCAGCGGCCACGTCATGACATCCGGCGACCACGGATCCGCCTCACGGGTGCCGGCGATCTCGGCGATCAGCGATACCGGTGACCGGAAGGACACCCCCGCACAGACCCCGTCGGCTCCCTCGCCCCGGCCGAGCACATGCGCCAGCCGCTGGGACAGCCAGCGTTCCACGCCCCGCGCGGGCACCACGACGAGTTCCTCGGCGAACGGGTCAGGTAACGGCGTGGCCAGCAGCGTCCCCAACCCGTCCGCGAGGATGTCGGTGCGTTCCGCGCGATGTATGTGCAGGGCCATCGCGACCACCGTAGACCGACCCACCGACGGAATCGGGCCGATACACTTTCGCCCTGACCAACCGGGAGGCGCCGATGCGGGCCGAGCGATTCGATTTCCCCAATACGCGGGGCCAGCAGCTGACGGGGCTGTTGGAGGTTCCGGCCGGCGAGCCGTCCGCCTACGCTCTGTTCGCCCACTGCTTCACGTGCAGTAAGGAGAGCCGCGCGGCCAAACGGATCGCCGAGGCGCTGGCCGCCCGGGGAATCGCGGTGCTGCGGTTCGACTTCACCGGCCTGGGGTCCAGCGAGGGCGACTTCGCCAACACCGACTTCTCCTCCAATGTCGAGGATCTACTGGCCGCCGCGGATCATCTGCGCCGGGTCCGGCGGGCACCGTCACTGCTGGTCGGCCACAGCCTCGGCGGCGCGGCGGTGCTGGCGGCCGCCGGCCGGGTACCCGAAGCCGAGGCGGTCGCGACGATCGCCGCCCCGTCCGACCCGGGCCACGTCGCCGACCTCCTGGGTGCGAACCTCGCGGAGATCCGCGCCCGTGGGCAGGGCGAGGTCGTTCTGGCCGGTCGGCAGTTCTGCATTCGCCGCGAATTCCTCGATGACATCTCTGAGCAGAACCTACTGGCGGAAGTCGCGCGGCTGCGCACGGCGCTGCTGGTCATGCACGCCCCCGCCGATCAGGTGGTGTCGGTCGACAGTGCCAGCCGGATCTTCCTGGCCGCCCGGCATCCCAAGAGTTTCGTATCGCTCGACGATGCCGATCACCTGCTGTCCCGCCGCCGCGATGCGCACTACGCCGCGGACGTGATCGCGGCGTGGGCACAACGCTATATCGCCACCGCGGCAACGGAATCGGCACCCGCGGCGGTGGCGGCCCCGGCCCCGGTCGCTGACGGCGAACCCCGCACCGTCGAGGTCACCGAGACCGGCCGGGGCACCTTCCAGCAGGCGGTGACGATGGGACCGCATCATCTGACCGCCGACGAACCGGTCGAGGCCGGCGGCCTGGACACCGGGCCGTCACCCTACGACCTGCTACTGGCTTCGCTGGGCACGTGCACGGCGATGACGCTGCGGCTCTACGCCGACCGCAAGGGCCTGGCGCTGCGCGGGGTGTCGGTACGA
>JAHZJY010000199.1 GCA_022600695.1 Actinomycetes bacterium
GCCCAGAGGGCGTGGACACTTCGGCATTCGGTGCTCCCGTTCCTAGATCAGCGCGGCGAGACACCGCATGGTTCCTGACGCTACGAGTTAATTGTCGCGCGCGGTGTGACTGTTGTTACTACCCGGCATCACAGGGTGCTCTTGACATATTCTCGTTAGTGTCGTACGCATGAGACATCATGAGTCAGATGTCTCGGAAAGCGCGGTTCGAGCTCAGGGCCGGTGCCACCTGGGCCGACCCATGGTCGGCCTACGCCGCGCTACGTGATCACGATCCGGTCCACCACGTCGTTCCCGACCCGGTTGCCGCCACCGCCAGCAACGACGACTACTGGGTGCTGTCCCGGCACGCCGACATCTGGGCGGCCGCCCGGGACCACGAGACCTTTTCCTCCGCCGGCGGTCTGACCGTCAACTACCACGAACTCGAGCTCATCGGGCTGGCGGACAACCCGCCGATGGTCATGCTCGACCCGCCGGCGCACACCGAGTTCCGCAAGCTGGTCGCCCGGGGATTCACTCCGCGCCAGGTCGAGGCGGTTGAGCCCCTGGTGCGCGAGTTCGTCGTCGAGCGACTCGCGCGGTTACGCGAGACGGGCGGCGGGGATATCGTCGCCGAACTGTTCAAGCCGCTGCCGTCGCTGGTCGTCGCGCACTATCTCGGGGTGCCCGCGGCGGATCGGGCCAAGTTCGACGGCTGGACCGAAGCCATCGTTGCCGCCTCGACTGCGGCCGGCGGGGTGGCCGGCGCCGGCGAGGCCGTGCTGGAGATGATGGGCTATTTCACCGGGCTGATCGAACGACGGCGCACCGACCCCGGTGACGACACCGTCTCGCACCTGGTGGCGGCCGGGCTCGGCGCCGACGGCGACGTCCCCGGCATGTTGTCCATCCTGGCCTTCACCTTCACGATGGTCGCCGGCGGAAACGACACCACCACCGGATTACTCGGCGGCGCGGTGCAACTGCTCGATCAGCATCCGGATCAGCGCCGGCGGCTCGGCCAGGACACTGCACTGATCGGTGACGCAGTCGAGGAGTTCCTCCGCCTCACCTCACCGGTCCAGGGCCTGGCACGCACCGCCACCCGGGACGTGACCATCGGAGGTCGCACCATCCCCGCAGGGCGAAAGGTGTTGTTGCTGTATGCCTCCGCCAACCGCGACGAGCGTCAGTATGGCCCGGCGGCGGGCGAGCTCGACGTGTTGCGCCGGCCCCGGAACATCCTGACCTTCAGTCACGGGGCGCACCACTGCCTGGGTGCGGCCGCGGCGCGGATGCAGTCCCGGGTCGCGTTGACCGAGCTTCTGTCGCGCTGCCCGGAATTCGAGGTGGATGAGGCCGGAATCGTCTGGGCCGGCGGTAATTACGTACGCCGGCCGCTGACCGTCCCGATTCGGTTCGGCTAGCCGATATGGCGGACTGGCTGGGCTCCCGACGGACCGACGCCGCCTGCGACCGCATCCTCGATGCCGCCGGCGATTTGTTCGCCGAGCGCGGGGTATCGGAGACCGGTATGAAGGAGATCGCCCGGGCGGCAGGCTGCTCCAGGGCCACGTTGTACCGGTACTTCGAGAACCGCCGGGCATTGCACACCGCCTATGTACACCGGGAGTCCCGCGCGCTGAACCGGCGGCTCGCCGATCTGGTCGCACCCGTCACCGACCCGCGTGACCGGTTGCTCGCCGCACTGACCCAGGCGCTGGCGCTGGTGCGGGAGAACCCCGCGCTGTCGGCCTGGTTCGCACCCACACCGATCGGCGCCCAGGCGGCCGAGGAATCCGACGTCGTGCAGTCGTTGACGGCCGGCTTCCTGCTGTCGCTGGATGATGAGGACGCAGCGGCCGCTGCGCGCCGGGCCCGCTGGCTGGTGCGGGTCATCACCTCGTTTCTCACCGTGCCCGGACGTGACGCCGCGGACGAGCGGGCGGTTCTCGAGGAGTTCGTGGTGCCCCTGGTATCGGTCAGGAGCGCACCCGGGTGAATCGGTGCAGCACCCATGCCACCGGGATGGTCAACACCATCGTGACGGCGAACAGGCCGGGCATCGACCCGGTGTACACGCGCCAGTGCAGAACCTCGACCATGGCGATCTCCATCACGATGAGATGGACCAGGAAGATCTCGTAGGAGATCTCACCGAGCCAGACCATCGGCCTGCTGCCCAACAGCCGCGCGTACCAGCCCCGGTCGCCCAATGCCAGCGGCGCCACGATCAGCGTCGCGATCACCGCGTAGAAGCCCATCTTCACCAGCGCCTGGGCCAGCCCGGCCGGGGAGGTCGTCGGCTCCCCCGCAATCGGCGTCGAGACGATCAGAAAGCACACCAACGCCAGCGGCACCGCGACGAACCCGTAGGTCCGCACTCCCATCGCCGCCAGCACGGTCAGCATCATGCCGCCGATGAACCAACCCAGATAGCCGGGCAGCCACAGCCGCGAGCCGTCGGGCAGGAAATCGGTGGTGTGCACCAGCACCAGCCAGGCCGGGCTGGCCAGAGCCAGCCCGCCGAGCCCGGCGAGCAGCAGACCCGGACGCCATCGATGTCGACACAGCAGGGCCAGCAGCAGATAGGCGATCACCGGCAGCGCGACGTAGAACGCCACCTCGACGGCGAGGCTCCACATCTGAGTGAGGCCCTGATGCAGCAGGGCGAACATGTAGTTGTCGGTGTAGATCTGGGTGAGTGTCAGGTTTCGCGCCAGACCCCACCAACTGTGGCCGGGATTGGGCCCACCGTCGCGGAAGTGATAAATCAGGTAGGCCGCCAGCACCGTCACCGCGTAGGCCGGCATGATGCGCCGGACCCGGTGCCAGGCGTAGCGGGCCACCGACGGCGCGGCCGATCCGGCTGCCGCGGCCCGCACCCAGGGGCCGAACAGCAGGTATCCCGACAGCACGAAGAAGATCGGCACACCGATCTCCATGCGCGAATAGACGAGCCCGACGAACCCGTGCGTGTACTTCCCGGTCGTATAGGCGGCATGGGTGGCCACCACCAGAAGCGCGGCGACCGCCCTGACACCGGTTAGGGAGGGGACCCGGTCAACGGCGGATACTGCCTCCAGTCCGCCCTGGTCGACGTAGCCGCCGGCGGTCATTGCGCTCGGCGGCGCGGCTTCCCGCCGGTGTTCCGAGACGAATGCCCGCCGCGATCCGGTCGCAGCTCGATCAGGACACCCGAGATTCGGGTGTTGCCGAGCGCTTTCAGCGTGGCCGCGGGCAGCTTCGCCGGAAGCTCGACCAGGGAGAAGTCGTTCTTGATGGTGATATGACCGAAGTCGCTGCGATGTAGACCGCCCTCGTTGGCGATGGCACCGACGATCGAACCCGGCCCGACCTTGTGCCTCTTGCCCACCGAGATCCGGTAGGTGGCGAGGTCGTCGCGGATCTTGCGGGCCGGGCGTTCACGCTCCGAGCGGTCGGGGCGTCGGCGCTCCGGAGGCGGCTCGGTCATCAGGAACTCGGCACCGTCCCGGGACAGCAGCGCCAACGCCGCGGCGATATCGCCCATCGGAACGTCGTTGTCCCGTTCGTAGTCCTCGATCAGCCGGCGGAACATGTCGAAGCCGGGCCCGCCGATCGCATCGGTGATCGAATCGCGAAACTTCGCTACGCGCTGGGCATTGACGTCCTCGACGCTGGGCAGTTGGGTTTCGACGACTTTCTGCCGGGTGACCTTCTCAATCGACTTCAGCAGGTGCCGCTCCCGCGGCGAGACGAACAGCAGTGCGGTTCCGGATCGTCCGGCCCGGCCGGTGCGGCCGATGCGGTGCACATAGGATTCCGGATCGTGCGGGATGTCGTAGTTCAGCACGTGCGAGATACGGTCGACGTCGAGCCCTCGGGCGGCGACGTCGGTGGCCACCAGGATGTCAATTCCCTTGGCACCGCCCACCTTCAGAGCGGCGATGGTGCGCTCCCGCTGAGCCTGGGCGATATCGCCGTTGATCGCGGCGGCGGAAAAACCGCGGGCACGAAGTTTCTCGGCCACCTCCTCGGTGGCCTGTTTGGTGCGGACGAACACGATCATCGCCTCGAACGGCTCGACCTCGAGCACCCTGGTCAGGGCGTCCATTTTGCGCGGACCGGCGACCTGGATGTAGCGCTGGGTGATGTTCTCCGCGGTGGCGGTTTTCGACGTGACCGCCACTTCCACCGCATCGTGCAGGTACTTGGTGGTGATCTTGCGGATCGCCGGCGGCATGGTGGCCGAGAACAGCGCCACCTGCTTGTATTCGGGGGTGTCGGCGAGGATGCGTTCGACGTCCTCGGCGAAGCCCA
>JAHZJY010000200.1 GCA_022600695.1 Actinomycetes bacterium
GGACTGGACGCACTGGTGATCGCCGTTCTGGTGTGGTGGCATTTCGTCGGGGCCAACACCTCCGATGACGGCTACATCCTCACCATGGCCAGGGTGTCGGAGAACGCCGGCTACATGGCCAACTACTACCGCTGGTTCGGCACGCCGGAAGCACCGTTCGGCTGGTATTACGACCTCCTGGCGGTCTGGGCGCACGTTTCGACCGCGAGTATCTGGATGCGGCTGCCGACCCTGATCATGGCGCTGGCGTGCTGGTGGCTGATCAGCCGGGAAGTGATCCCCCGACTCGGGCACGCGGTCAAGGCCAGCCGGGCGGCCGCCTGGACCGCGGCCGGACTGTTCCTGGCGTTCTGGCTGCCGCTGAACAACGGCCTGCGACCCGAACCCATCATCGCCCTCGGCATCCTGCTGACCTGGTGCTCAGTGGAGCGCGGGGTGGCTACCAGCAGGCTGCTACCGGTCGCGCTGGCCTGCATCATCGGCGCGCTGACGCTGTTCTCCGGGCCGACGGGTATCGCGTCGATCGGCGCGCTGCTGGTGGCGATCGGCCCACTGCGCACCATCCTGCGCCGCCGCTCGGCGCAGTTCGGTCTGCTGCCATTGCTGGCACCGATCATGGCCGCCGCCACCGTGGCGATCATCCTGATGTTCCGCGATCAGACCATCGCCGCGGTGGCCCAGGCCAACGCATTGAAGCGCGCGGTGGGGCCGAGCCTGAGCTGGTTCGACGAGCACACCCGCTATGAGCGGCTGATGATGGCCACCCCGGACGGCTCAATCGCCCGCCGGTTCGCCGTACTCGCGCTCCTCGTGGCGCTGGCGGTGTCGGTCGCGATGATGCTCCGCCGCGGGCACATCACCGGCACAGCGGCCGGTCCCAGCCGACGGATCATCGGAATCACCATCATTTCGTTCCTCGCGATGATGTTCACCCCGACGAAGTGGACGCACCACTTCGGTGTCTTCGCCGGCCTCGCGGGCTCGCTGGGCGCGCTGGCCGCGATCGCCGTCACACCACATGTGCTGCGGTCGAGACGGAACCGGGCGGTTTTCGCCGCGGCGACGTTGTTCGTGACGGCGCTTTCCTTCGCCAGCGTCAACGGCTGGTGGTACGTCTCCAACTTCGGCGTGCCGTGGGCCAACCAGTTCCCCGAGTGGCGGCTGGGTTTCACCACGATCCTGCTGGGTTTGACGATGGTGACACTGCTGGTGGCGGCGTGGTTCCACTTCTCTGATGGCGCCCGCGAGTCTGATGGCGCCCGCGAGTCTGATGGCGCCCGCGAGTCTGATGGCGCCCCGCGGTGGTCCCGCCTCACCGGTTCGCCGCTGGCGCTGGCGGCCTGGTCACTGGTCGCCTTCGAGGTCGCCTCGCTGACTCTGGGCATGATCAACCAGTACCCGGCCTGGTCGGTGGGCCGGTCGAATCTTCAGGCACTTACCGGCAAAACCTGCGGGCTGGCCGACGACGTGCTGGTGGAACCGGATCCCAATGCAGGCATGCTCACCCCGGCCGGGACCCCGGTCAAAACCGCACTCGGCGCGGTGACGGCACAAGGATTCTCCCCCAACGGCATTCCGGCTGACATCTCCGCCGAGCCGGTGATGGAGCCGCCGGGCGGCGGCAACTCCGTCGACGCCGACGCTGAGGGCACCGCATCCGATGCCGCGGACGGCACCCTGCCCCGCTCCGGGATCAACGGCTCGAAGGCCCGACTGCCCTACGGACTGGACCCGGCGCGCACCCCGGTGCTGGGCAGTTGGCGTTCGGGAGTGCAGCAGCAGGCCCGGCTGCGCTCGACCTGGTACCGACTGCCGCCGAGAGCCAACAACGCGGACGATTCCGCACCCCTACTGGTTGTGTCCGCTGCGGGCCGCTTCGACCAGGACGAAGTGACCGTCCAATGGGCCACTGACCGGCAGGCCGCCGAAGGCAAGGCCGGCGGCTCATTGGGTTTGGCCGATATCGGCCCGGCACCGGCATGGCGCAACCTTCGGGCTCCGCTATCGGCAATCCCCGCGGAGGCGACCCTGATCCGGGTGGTCGCCGTCGACGATGACCTGGCACCGCAACACTGGATCGCGGTCACCCCGCCCCGAATCCCCGAACTGAGCACCCTGCAGCAGGTAGTCGGATCACAGGACCCGGTGCTGCTGGATTGGCTGGTGGGCCTGGCCTTTCCGTGCCAGCGCCCCTTCGGCCACACCGACGGGGTCACCGAAGTGCCTACATGGCGGATCCTGCCTGATCGCTTCGGGACCGAGTCCAACTCCCCCGTCATGGACAACATCGGCGGCGGGCCGCTGGGCATCAGCGAACTGCTGTTCCGCGCCACCACCGTTCCCAGCTATCTGAAGGACGACTGGTTCCGCGACTGGGGCTCCCTGCAGCGACTGACTCTGTACTCCCCGGACGCCACCCCGGCCCGCCTTGAGTTGGGGACCGCCACCCGCAGTGGGCTGTGGAGTCCGGCACCGCTGCGGCCGACATAACCGGTCCGCTCCCCACCACCCGCGAGCAGACGCAAAATGACCCGACACGCCGGTCCAGAGTGACATTTTGCGTCTGCTCGCGGAGGGAAGCGAGGTGCCGTCGCCTACCATCGACCCTCGTGCCCAGCGAGAGTGCCGGATCCATCCGGATAGCGCGACTCGTGGCCGCCATCGCCGGTTTGGCCGGCATCGTGCTGTGCGGGCTGACCCCGCTGCTGCCGGTCACCCAGACCACCGCCACCATTCTGTGGCCGCAGGGCAACGGACCCGGCGGAACTGTCGGCGACGTCACCGCGCCGTTGGTGTCCGGCGCCCCCGCGGCCCTCGACGCGTCGATCCCCTGCTCGGCGATCGCCACCCTGCCGGCGGACGGCGGCGTGGCATTTTCCACCAATCCCGCCGACGGTATCGACGCCTCCGCCAACGGGTTGTTCGTCCGGGCGAACGCCGAGTCGGTCGTGGTGGCCTTCCGCGACACCGTTGCCGCGGTCGCGCCCCGTTCGGCGGTCGCCTCCGGCGCCTGCAGCGAGGTCCGGGTGTGGGCGAACCCGGGCCAGGTCGGCGCGGACTTCGTCGGGATACCGGGGGCCGCCGGAACC
>JAHZJY010000201.1 GCA_022600695.1 Actinomycetes bacterium
GGTGTCGAACACCTCGTGGTAAAGCAGTGAGTGCACCTGCTCGACCCGCGGGATGTCGAAGAATTCGAGCGGATCCTGCGATGCCGACTCGATCACCAGAGTGCCGGTGCGGACCATCCGGTCGATCAGGCCGTGGCTGAACTCCACGCTGTTGATCCGGGCCAGCGGGATATCGATACCGGCCCGGTTCAGCACGCCGTGCCGGTACATCACCCGCCGGTCGGTGATGACGAAATGCGTGGTCAACCAGGCCAGGAACGGCCGCACCGTGAGCCAACCGGCCAGCACCAGCCAGATCCCCGCGATCACCGCCGACACCACCTGGCGGGCCCGCGGATCCCACTCGGTCCGGCTGACCACCGCTGCGCCGAACGCGGCCACGGCAGTGATCAGCAGCAGTGCCAGAACCGGACCGATGAGCCGCTTCCAGTGCGGGTGGCGATGCAGCACCACCTGCTCATCGGTGGCCAGAACATTGTCGGGATATCCCATGCCCCTGTCCTACGTCACCCGGCGACCATGTCACAAGGGCGCTACGCTCCGGGAAATCATCCGGAGGACTGCCGCCCATGCTCAACAGGCCGAGGAACGCCCCGCTCTACGACGCCTACCGCAGTTTTCTCGCCAACCCCGGCACACCGTTCACCACCCCTGGCCACAAGCGCAATCCGGACCTGGTCGACGAGTTCCTGGCCCTGGACATTCCGCACTACCTCGGCGTGGAGAACCGGCGGGTCTCGACCCGTCGACTGGCCACGGCCGAGCGCCTCGCCGGGGAACTGTGGGGGGCGGACTGGTGCGGTTTCTCCGTCCAGGGCTCCTCGCACGGCAATGAGGCGCTGTGCCTGTCCGTCGGCAAACCCGGCGACGAGGTGATCGTGGCCCGCACCATCCACAAGTCACTGTTCTTCGGGCTCGTCCTGGCCGGCCTGGTGCCGGTCTGGGTGCGGCCCGATATCGACGAGCGGACCGGTCTGACCGCGGGGATGCCGGTGAGCCGGGTCGCCGATGCGCTGCGGGCGCACCCGGCGGCGAAGGCGGTGATGCTGGTGGAGCCGAGCTACGTCGGCGGGGTCTCCGATGTGGCGGCGCATGCCGAACTCGCCCACTCCCACGGAATCCCGCTGACCGTCGATGCGGCCTGGGGAGCTCACCTCGGCTTCCACCCCGACCTGCCCCCGCATGCCATCGAAGCCGGAGCCGACGCACTCGTGACGAGCATCCACAAACATGTCACCGGCTTCTCGCAGTCCTCGATGGTGCTGGCCCAGAGCGAGCGGATCGACCTCGAACGTCTGGAGGCCGCCTTCGAGGGTCTGCACACCACCAGCCCGTCGGGCGCGATCTTCGCCAGTATCGACCTGACCCGGGACCTGCTTGCCGACCGCGGCCATGAGTTGCTCGGCCAGGCGATCGAACTGGCCGACTCCGCGCGTGATCGCTTCCGGCAGGTGCGCGGCCTCGGTGTGGTCGGCCCCGAGTTGGCCGACCGCTCACCCGGACTGCTGATGCAGGATCCGACCAAGATCGTGCTGACGCTGGCCGGCACCGGAGCCGACGGTCAACTGGTCGCCGATGTGCTCGAGCAACGCGGCCTTCATCTGGAATTCGCCGACCGCGACACGTTCTGTCCTGTCATCACGCTGGCCGATACGCCGGCGACCGTCGACTTCATGGTCAGCGAGATCAGCCGTGCGATCGAGGAATACCGGGGAACCCCGCGGGCGCTGGTGCCGATCACCGCATGGACGCTGCAGCCGGACACCGCGATGAGCCCGCGGGAAGCCTTTTTCGCCGACCACGAGCGGGTACCGGCGGAGGTCGCGGTCGGCCGGATCTCCGCGGAGACCGCCGCACCCTACCCGCCGGGTGTCCCCGCACTGGCACCCGGCGAGCGCGTGCACACCGCGACGCTGGCGGCCCTGCAGGCCGAGGCGCGCAGCGGCACCCGAATCGCCTACTGCGGTGATCCGTCACTGCAAACCGTGCTCGTCGTCAAGGAGTAGGCGGAAGCCGACCGGCCGGGGTCTAACATCGTCACCCATGACGAGCGTTACCGAACCGGATGTCCACACCACAGCCGGCAAGTTGGCCGATCTGCGTCAGCGCGCCGAGGAGACGCTACATCCGGTCGGTGAGGCCGCCGTGGAGAAAACCCACGCCAAAGGCAAGCTGACCGCCCGCGAACGCATCCTGGCGTTACTCGACGAGGACTCCTTCGTCGAACTCGACGCGTTGGCGCGCCACCGGGCCACCAACTTCGGGCTGAAGGACAACCGGCCGGTCGGCGACGGTGTGGTGACCGGCTACGGCACTATCGACGGCCGCGAGATCTGCATCTTCAGCCAAGACGCCACCGTGTTCGGCGGCAGCCTCGGAGAGGTCTACGGCGAGAAGATCGTCAAGATCCAGGAACTCGCCATCAAGACCGGGCGGCCGCTGATCGGAATCAACGACGGGGCCGGTGCCCGAATTCAGGAGGGGGTGGTGTCCCTCGGCCTGTACAGCCGCATCTTCCGGAACAACATCCTGGCATCCGGCGTCGTCCCGCAGATCTCGCTGATCATGGGTGCGGCGGCCGGCGGCCACGTCTACTCCCCCGCGCTGACCGATTTCGTCGTCATGGTGGACCAGACCAGCCAGATGTTCATCACCGGCCCCGATGTCATCAAGACCGTCACCGGCGAGGACGTCACCATGGAGGAACTCGGCGGGGCGCAGACCCACATGTCCAAGTCCGGCACCCTGCACTATGTGGCCTCCGGCGAGCAGGACGCCTTCGACTTCGTCCGCGACCTGCTCAGCTTCCTGCCGCCCAACAGCTACGCCGAGCCGCCGCGCTACCCGTCGGCCCCACATCCCGGCGCCATCGAGGACAACCTGACCGATGCCGACCTCGAACTCGACACCCTGATCCCGGACTCCCCGAACCAGCCGTATGACATGCACGAGGTGATCACCCGGATCCTCGACGACGAGGAGTTCCTCGAGATCCAAGAGGGCTACGCGCAGAACATCATCGTCGGGTTCGGCCGCGTCGACGGTCGGCCCGTCGGCATCGTCGCCAACCAGCCCACCCAGTTCGCCGGCTGCCTGGACATCAACGCCTCGGAGAAGGCGGCCCGGTTCGTCCGTACCTGCGATTGCTTCAACATCCCGATCATCATGCTGGTCGACGTACCGGGTTTCCTGCCCGGCACCGAGCAGGAGTTCAACGGCATCATCCGGCGCGGCGCGAAACTGCTCTACGCCTACGGTGAGGCCACCGTTGCCAAGATCACCGTCATCACCCGCAAGGCCTACGGTGGCGCGTACTGCGTCATGGGCTCCAAGGACATGGGCTGCGATGTCAACGTCGCCTGGCCGACCGCCCAGATCGCGGTGATGGGCGCCTCCGGGGCGGTCGGCTTCGTGTACCGCAAACAGCTCACCGAAGCGGCCAAGAACGGCGACGACGTCGACGCCCTTCGGCTCGATCTGCAGCGCGACTATGAGGACACCCTGGTCAACCCGTATATCGCCGCGGAGCGCGGGTTCCTCGACGCGGTCATCCCGCCGTCTCACACCCGCGGTTACATCGCGACCTCGCTGCGGCTGCTGGAACGCAAGATCGTCCAGACCCCGCCCAAGAAACACGGGAATATCCCGCTGTAGGGAGATGAGCATGCGACACGAGGACATCACCGAGGTGAGCGACCCGCACCAGCTGACGGTCGACGCTCCGGAGCCCGCCGCGCCGGAGATCCGAGTACTCAAGGGCGAGCCCACCGACTCCGATCTGGCCGCGTTGATCACCGTGCTGACCGGGCTGGGAGGCGGTGCCGCCCATCCGGGCCCGCAGGAACTCAACCTCTGGGGCCACCCGGTGGACAAGCTGCGTTACCCGGTCACCAGCTGGCAGCGGGTCACCCTGCTGGAGCGGACGCACTTACGCCGATGACCGGGCCATCCGCCCGGGGCAGCCGATGACCCGGGTCGTCCTGGGTTCGGCGTCGGCCGGCCGGTTGCGCGTGCTGCGCCAGGCCGGGATCGACCCGCTGGTCGCGGTGTCCGGGGTGGACGAGGACGCCATCATCGAACGGCTGGGCGCCGATGCGGAGCCGGCCCTCGTGGTCAACGCCCTGGCCGAAGCGAAGGCCGATCAGGTGCGCCGCGGACTGGCCCCCGGCGTGACCGCCGACTGTGTGGTGATCGGCTGCGATTCGATGCTCTACATCGACGGTCGGTTGAGCGGCAAACCCGGCACCGAGCAGCAGGCCCGCCGACAGTGGATGTCGATGGCCGGCCGGGCCGGACAGTTGTTCACCGGTCATTGCGTCCTTCGATTGCAAGCCGGGGAGGTGGTGGCGGCCGCGACCGCCGCGGCGGTCACCGAGGTCCGGTTCGGTGTACCCGGAGATGCCGATCTGGCCGCCTACATCGCCGGCGGTGAACCACTCGGCGTCGCCGGCGGGTTCACCATCGACGGGCTCGGGGGCTGGTTCGTCGAGGGTGTCGACGGTGACCCCGCCAATGTCGTCGGCCTGGGTCTGGCCGTGACCCGCCGGTTGCTGGAGACGGTGGGGTGCACGATCGGTGACCTCTGGCGGACGAATCCGCCCCCCGCATCGGTAAGCTCCTAGCGTGGCCCTACCCCCAGATCCCAGCCCCGCCCTGCAGGAATACGCCCATCCCGAACGACTGGTCACCGGCGACTGGTTGTACGAACATCTGGGCACACCCGGTCTCGTGATCGTGGAATCGGACGAAGACGTGCTTCTCTACGACGTCGGCCATATCCCGGGAGCGGTCAAGATCGACTGGCACACCGACCTCAACGACCCCCGGGTCCGCGACTACATCAGCGGCGAGCAGTTCGCGGATCTGATGGACCGCAAGGGCATATCCCGCGATGACACCGTGGTGATCTACGGCGATAAGAGCAACTGGTGGGCAGCCTATGCGCTGTGGGTGTTCACCCTGTTCGGCCATCCCGACGTCCGGTTACTCGACGGCGGGCGCGATCTGTGGCTGGCCGAAGGCCGGGACACCACCTTGGACGTCCCGGAGAAGACCACCACCGGCTATCCGGTGGTGGCACGCAACGACGGGCCGATTCGGGCCTATCGCGACGATGTGTTGGCCGCGCTCGGGGAATCCACCCTGATCGATGTGCGCTCGCCGCAGGAGTACACCGGCGAGCGCACCCACATGCCGGACTATCCGGAGGAGGGGGCGCTGCGGGGCGGCCACATCCCCACCGCGGTGTCCGTCCCGTGGGCACGGGCCGCTGCCGAGAGCGGACGGTTCCGATCCCGCGCGGAGTTGGAGGAGATTTACGAATTCGTCTCCCCCGGTGACAACACCATCGCCTACTGCCGGATCGGTGAGCGTTCTAGTCACACCTGGTTCGTGCTCACCCACCTGCTGGGTATCCCCGGGGTGCGCAACTACGACGGCTCGTGGACCGAGTGGGGCAACGTCGTGCGGGTGCCGGTCGCGGTCGGCGAGGAACCCGGATCCGCGCCCGCACGACCGTGAGCATGCCGGCCCCGCTGGCCGAGGTGGTCTCGGAGTTCGCCGAAGTCACCGGGCAGGACAAGCTGCGGCTGCTGCTGGAGTTCGCCGACGAGCTGCCGGACCTGCCTACCGACCTGCATGAGGCGGCGATGGAGCCGGTGCCGGAATGCCAGTCGCCGCTGTTCCTGCACGTCGA
>JAHZJY010000025.1 GCA_022600695.1 Actinomycetes bacterium
ACCCAACGACAACATCGAGCGGGCCCGTAAACGCGGCGCCGGCGAGGAAGCCGGCGGTGCGGACTGGCAGAACATCACCTACGAGGGTTACGGACCCAACGGGGTGGCGGTTCTCATCGAATGCCTGACCGATAACCGCAACCGGGCGGCCGGCGAGGTCCGGGTGGCGATGACCCGCAACGGCGGCAATATGGCCGATCCGGGTTCGGTGGCCTACCTGTTCTCCCGGAAGGGCGTGGTGATCCTGGAGAAGAGCGGGCTCAGTGAGGACGATGTGCTGCTGGCGGTGCTGGAGGCCGGCGCCGAGGAGGTCAACGACCTCGGGGATAGCTTCGAGGTGGTCTGCGAGCCGGGCGACCTGGTCGCCGTGCGTACCGCGTTGCGGGAGGCCGGGATCGACTACGACTCCGCCGACGCCGGCTTTCAACCGTCGGTGACGGTGCCGGTTGACGCCGACGGTGCCCGCAAGGTGTTCAAGCTGGTCGATGCGTTGGAGGACAGTGATGACGTCCAGGATGTGTACACCAATATCGACGTCCCGGATGAGGTCGCGGCCGAACTCGACGAGGACTGACCCTCTGGGTGGGCAGGTGGCACATTCGGCTGTCGGGCGCGTTAACGGGATCGCGGTATGTCGCTACCCGGCACTGTCGGGGTGAGCCGCTAGGCTATCGAACAACTGTTCGCAACCGAAAGGCCGTCCGTGCGGGTGATGGGAGTCGACCCCGGGCTGACCCGGTGCGGCCTTTCGGTGATCGAGAGCGGTCGCGGCCGACAGGTCACCGCACTGGACGTCGACGTGGTGCGGACCGGCTCGGAGGAGCCGCTGGCGCGGCGGCTGCTCACCATCAGCGATACCGTCGAGCACTGGATGGACACCCACGTTCCGGATGTCGTCGCGATCGAGCGGGTGTTCGCCAACCAGAACGCCAATACCGCGATGGGAACAGCCCAGGCCGGCGGTGTGATCGCGCTGGCCGCCGCAAGGCGGCACATTGACGTGTACTTCCACACCCCCAGTGAGGTGAAGGCCGCCGTCACGGGTAACGGCCGCGCCGACAAAGCTCAAGTGACGACGATGGTCACCAGAATCCTGTCTCTGCAGCAGAAACCGACACCGGCGGACGCCGCCGATGCGCTGGCATTGGCCATCTGCCACTGCTGGCGGGCGCCGATGATCGCCCGGATGGCGCAGGCCGAGGCGATGGCCGCTGAACAGCGCCGCGCCTACCAGGCCCGGCTGAGGGCGGCGAAGTGATCTCGGGGGTCCGCGGCGAGGTGCTCGACATCGCCCTCGACCACGCGGTGATCGAGGCTGCCGGAGTCGGGTACAAGGTGATGTGCGCACCGTCGACGTTGGCGACTCTCAAACGGGGCGCCGAGGCGCGACTGATCACCGCGATGATCGTGCGAGAGGACTCGATGACGCTGTACGGCTTCGCCGACGGCGGGGCCCGCGACCTGTTCCTGACGCTGCTGGGTGTCTCGGGTGTCGGCCCGAAGATCGCCTTGGCGACCCTGGCGGTCTACGACGCCGGCGAACTCAGCAGGGCTTTGGCGGATGGGGATGTTGCGGCACTGACCCGGGTGCCAGGAATCGGCAAGCGGGGTGCCGAGCGGATGGTGCTGGAACTCCGTGACCGGATCGGAGCCATGCCGAGTGCGGGCGGCTCGCCCGGGGCGGCCGGGCCGGCGGTTCGCACGCCGGTGGTGGAAGCCCTTGTAGGCCTGGGTTTCGCGGCCAAACAGGCTGAGGAAGCCTGTGACAGAGTGCTCGCCGACGACCCCGGGGCCTCCACGTCGAGCGCACTACGTGCGGCACTCTCGCTGCTCGGGAGGAAGTAATAATGAGCCGCGAAGAGCGGAGAACCTAGATGGGCCGATTCGAGGAGGATCAACAGCCCGAGGAACGCGATGTGTCAGCGGCGCTGACGGTCGGTGAAGGAGATGTCGATGCGGGTCTCCGGCCGCGCTCACTGGGTGAGTTCATCGGACAGCCCCGGGTCCGCGAGCAGTTGCAACTGGTCATCGAGGGGGCCAAGAACCGCGGCGGCACACCAGATCACATCCTGTTGTCCGGACCGCCCGGGCTCGGCAAGACCTCGTTGGCGATGATCATCGCGGGCGAACTCGGCTCCTCCCTGCGGGTAACCTCGGGGCCGGCGCTGGAGCGGGCCGGGGACCTCGCGGCCATGCTGTCCAATCTCGTCGAGGGCGACGTGCTGTTCATCGACGAGATCCACCGGATCGCCCGTCCGGCCGAGGAGATGCTGTACCTGGCGATGGAGGACTTCCGCGTCGACGTGGTGGTGGGCAAGGGTCCCGGTGCCACGTCGATCCCGCTAGAAGTTGCACCGTTCACCCTCGTGGGTGCCACCACCAGGTCCGGCGCGCTGACCGGGCCGCTGCGGGACCGGTTCGGATTCACCGCGCATATGGACTTCTACGAGCCGGTCGAACTGGAGCAGGTACTACACCGTTCGGCCGGAATCCTGGGCATCGAACTCGGGGCCGAGGCCGGAGCTGAGATCGCCCGCCGATCCCGCGGCACCCCGCGTATCGCCAATCGGCTCCTGCGCCGGGTGCGCGACTACGCCGAAGTGCGCGCCGACGGCGTCATCACCCGTGATGTTGCCAAAGCGGCACTGGCCGTCTACGACGTCGACGAACTGGGCCTGGATCGGCTCGACCGTGCGGTGCTGTCGGCTCTGATCCGCAGCTTCGCCGGTGGACCGGTCGGGGTATCGACCCTCGCCGTGGCGGTCGGGGAGGAGGCCGCCACCGTCGAGGAGGTCTGTGAGCCGTTTCTGGTGCGCGCCGGGATGATCGCGCGAACGCCCCGCGGTCGGGTCGCCACCCCGCAGGCCTGGACCCACCTGGGCATGACCCCGCCGCCGTCGGCGGCACCGGGTCAACCGCCGCTGTTCGAATGAGCCTATGATCCGGCGAGCACCGAGAACCTGGAGCGCAGATGACCTTGATGGCCGTGGCCCTGATCTTTTCCACCTTTGCTGCGCTGCTGCACGTCTACATCTTCGTCATGGAGTCGCTGACGTGGACCTCGCCGCGCACCCGGGCGGTGTTCGGCACCACTGCCGAGGAGGCGCAGACCACCAAGATGCTGGCGTTCAACCAGGGTTTCTACAACCTGTTCCTGGCTGTGGTCACCGCGACCGGAATCGCGATGGTACTGGCCGGGCAACGCAGCGTCGGCGCCGCCCTCATGCTGGCTGCGGTGGGCTCGATGTTGGCCGCTGCGCTGGTGCTGCTGGCTTCGGCACCGGACAAGGCCCGGGCCGCCGTCACCCAGGGCGCGTTTCCGCTCATCGCGGTCATCGCGCTGGTCGCTGCACTGATCTGACGCTGC
>JAHZJY010000202.1 GCA_022600695.1 Actinomycetes bacterium
GGTGTGCCCAGCGGGGTCCAGCTGTTCTGGGAGGCCATCACCACCCAGATGCGCGGTCAGATCGAGGCGGCCATCGGTATGAAAGTCGCCCCGTTCGCGCTGCCGATGGCGGTGGCACTGTTCGTCTTCATCCTGATCGCGAACTGGATCGCGGTGTTCCCGTGGCAGTACGGCACCGCCGGCGGCGGGTCTCATGAGGTGCTGAAAGCACCCGCGGGAGATATCAACTTCGCGTTGGCGCTCGCGCTGTTCGTGTTCCTCTGCTACCACGCGGCCGGGATCTGGCGTCGTGGACTGATCGGTCACCCGATCAAGGTGCTCAAAGGCCATGTGTCGTTCCTGATGCCGATCAATATCGTCGAGGAACTGGCCAAGCCGATCTCGCTGTCGCTCCGTCTTTTCGGCAATATCTTCGCCGGCGGCATCATGGTGGCGCTGATCGCGCTGTTCCCGCCGTACATCATGTGGGCGCCCAATGCGATCTGGAAGTCTTTCGACCTGTTCGTCGGCCTGATCCAGGCGTTCATCTTCTCGCTGCTGACGATTCTGTACTTCAGTCAGGCGATGGAACTGGAAGAGGAGCACCACTAGGACCTGCTCACCCCATGACCCCGAGCAGCGGGATACCCCTGCGTGTTCGAACCTGAACGACCCACAGCCCTGGTAGCAGACCTACCAGCAATCAAGGAGGATAAGTAATGGCAGACCCACAAATTATGGCCGGCGCTCTGATCGGTGGCGGTCTCATCCTGGGCGGCGGCGCCATCGGCGCCGGGATCGGCGACGGCATCGCCGGTAATGCTCTGATCTCCGGTATCGCTCGCCAGCCCGAGGCTCAGGGCCGGCTGTTCACCCCGTTCTTCATCACTGTCGGTCTGGTCGAGGCGGTGTACTTCATCAACCTGGCGTTCATGGCGCTGTTCGTGTTCGCCACCCCCGGTGCCTCCTAACCCACGATGGGCTCAGCAATAGGAGAGGCCGGCGTCACCCTGCTGGCGGCTGGGGAAGACGGCGACACCAGCAACTTCCTCATCCCCAACGGCACCTTCTTCTTCGTGCTGGCCATCTTCTTGATCGTCCTGGCCGTGATTGCCAAGTTTGTGGTGCCGCCGATCCTGGAGGTGCTGGGCGAGCGCGAGCGGATGGTGGCCAAGACCACCGAGGACAACCGCACGGCCGCCGATCAGGAGGCCGCCGCTGATGCCGACTACCGCAAGGAGTTGGCGCTGGGGCGGTCTGAGGCCGCTGTCATTCGGGACGAGGCCCGGGCCGAGGGGCGCGCGGTCGTGGACGAGAAACGAGCGCGGGCCAACGAAGAGGTCGCCGACACCGTGCAAGCAGCCAACGAAGAACTCAAACTGGGCAGTGATGCGATCGCCGACGAACTGCGCGCATCGGTGGACACCTTGTCTGCGACGCTGGCCAGTCGGGTGCTCGGAGTAGACGTGACGAGCACGTCGGTGACGACGGGACGGTAACGGCAATGCCAACATTCCTGCCAACATTCATCGGAAACCTCATCGGTTTCGCGCTGGTCGCGTGGCTCGTGATGAAGTTCGTCGTACCGCTGATGCGCCGCCTGATGGTCAAACAGCAGGAGGCGGTTCGAACCCAGCTCGAGGAGAGTGCCGCCGCCACCCAGCGGCTGGCGGCGGCCGATGAGCACCACGCCCAGCGGGTCGAGGAGGGCCGGGTCGACGCCCGGCATGTCGTCGAGGAGGCCCGGTCGGACTCGGTGCGTATCGCCGAGCAGCTCCGCGGTCAGGCTGATGTGGAAGCGGAGCGGATCAAAGTTCAAGGTGGACAGCAGGTCTCCCTGCTGCGTTCGCAAACGCTCCGGCAGCTTCGTGGTGAGCTCGGCAGTGAGTCGGTTCGGCGGGCTGGCGAGATCGTCCGGGCCCACGTAGCCGATCCGCAGGCCCGCGCGGCCACCGTGGATCGGTTCATCGACGATTTGGACGCGATGGCTCCGGCCGCGTTCACTCCTGAGATCGGCTCGTCGGGCATGCGCTCGGCCAGCCGCGACGCTCAGAGCGCGCTGGTTGAGCGGTTCACCGCGCTGGCCGGCTCGATGTCGCCGGCGGAGCTGTCTACCCTCGCTGCCGAATTGGTCTCGGTGGACACCCTGCTGCTGAGTGAGCCGATTCTTGCCCGGCATCTCGCGGAGGCGACCGGGGAGACCGCGGCCAAGCAGCAGATGCTGTCGCGGCTGCTGGCCGGCAAGGTCGGGGCCAACACCCTGGAGGTGCTCAACGCCGCGGTCTCGGTGCGCTGGTCGAGGACCGCCGACCTTGGCGCGGCTGTCGAGCACATCGCCCGACTGTCGCTGCTGGTCCGCGCTGACCGGGAGAACCAGGCCGACGAGGTCGCCGAACAGCTGTTCCGGTTCGGCCGCGTCCTCAATGCCCAGCCCAGACTGAGTTCACTTCTCAGCGACTACTCCCAGCCGGCCCGGCAACGAGTCGCACTGCTGGGCTCCGTTCTCGCCCATGCCGGTGGGGCCAACCCCACCGCCGTCGCGCTGCTGACCCAGACCGTCGAGCTGCTGCGTGGAGAGCGGGCCGACGATGCGGTGCAGGAACTCGCGGAGTTGGCGGTCGCCCATCGCGGTGAGGTCGTGGCCGAGGTCGGTGCCGCGGCCGAATTGAGCGACGCGCAGCGCCGGCGGTTGACCGAGGTGCTCACCCGGATCTACCACCACCCCGTTTCGGTGCAGCTCACCGTCGAGCCCGAGCTGCTCGGTGGTCTGTCGGTCTCGGTCGGCGACGAGGTGATCGACGGGACGCTGTCCTCCCGGCTGGCTGCGGCCGAAATCAAGTTGCCCGACTAGCCGCCAACGACCGGGCC
Organism: Actinomycetes bacterium; assembly: GCA_022600695.1. GTDB lineage: Bacteria > Actinomycetota > Actinomycetes > Mycobacteriales > Mycobacteriaceae > Mycobacterium. Next base: position 2,848 of record JAHZJY010000202.1, read on the forward strand.
CCGGAAAACCCGAACCCCGAATCCGCAGAGACACATTCGCAGAGACAAAGAGGAAGACGAAAAGCCATGGCAGAGTTGACAATCTCGGCTGACGATATCGAAGGCGCCATCGCGAGTTACGTCTCGAGCTTCGAGGCGGGCACAGGTCGCGAGGAGATCGGCACCGTCATCGACGCCGGTGACGGTATCGCCCACGTCGAGGGCCTGCCCTCGGTGATGACCCAGGAGTTGCTGGAGTTCCCCGGTGGCGTGCTCGGTGTGGCGCTCAACCTCGACGAGCACAGCATCGGCGCGGTGATCCTCGGCGACTTCGAGAAGATCGAGCAGGGCCAGCAGGTCAAGCGCACCGGCGAGGTGCTCTCGGTCCCGGTGGGTGATGCATTCATGGGCCGGGTGGTCAACCCGCTCGGACAGCCGATCGACGGCCGCGGCGAGATCGCGTCGACCAAGCGGCGCGAGCTCGAACTCCAGGCGCCGTCGGTGGTGCAGCGCAAGGGCGTGACCGAACCGCTTCAGACCGGCATCAAGGCCATCGACGCGATGACCCCGATCGGGCGTGGCCAGCGCCAGCTGATCATCGGCGACCGGAAGACCGGTAAGACCGCCGTCTGTGTGGACACCATCCTCAATCAGCGGAAGAACTGGGAGACCGGCGATCCGGACAAGCAGGTCCGCTGTGTTTATGTCGCCGTCGGCCAGAAGGGCACCACCATCGCCAGCGTGCGGCGCGCGCTGGAGGAGGGCGGCGCGATGGACTACACCACGATCGTCGCAGCGCCCGCGTCCGATGCCGCCGGGTTCAAGTGGCTCGCGCCCTACACCGGCTCGACCATCGCGCAGGAGTGGATGTACGACGGTAAGCATGTGCTGATCGTGTTCGACGATCTGACCAAGCAGGCTGAGGCCTACCGCGCGATCTCGCTGCTGCTACGGCGCCCGCCGGGTCGCGAGGCCTACCCGGGTGATGTGTTCTACCTGCACTCGCGGCTGCTGGAACGCTGCGCGAAGCTGTCCGACGAACTCGGCGGAGGCTCGATGACGGGCCTGCCGATCATCGAGACGAAGGCCAATGACATCTCCGCGTACATCCCGACCAACGTCATCTCGATCACCGACGGTCAGTGCTTCCTGGAGACCGACCTGTTCAACCAGGGTGTTCGGCCGGCCATCAACGTCGGCGTCTCGGTGTCCCGGGTGGGTGGAGCCGCGCAGATCAAGGCCATGAAAGAGGTGGCCGGTTCGCTGCGACTGGACCTGTCGCAGTACCGCGAACTGGAGGCCTTCGCGGCTTTCGCCTCCGACCTGGACGAGACCTCCAAGGCGCAGTTGGAACGCGGCGCCCGGCTGGTGGAGCTGCTCAAACAGCCGCAATACAGCCCGATGTCGGTCGAGGATCAGGTGGTGGCCATTTTCCTCGGCACCAAGGGCCATCTGGACTCCGTCCCGGTCGCCGACGTCTCCCGCTTCGAGTCCGAGTTCATCGAGCACCTCAAGGCCTCCGACTCGCCGGTGCTCGGCGAGATCCACACATCGCAGAAGCTGAGCGAGGAGACCCAGGACACCCTGGAGCGCATCGTCGCCGACTTCAAGAAGGGCTTCGCCACCACCGACGGCAGCTCGGTGGTTCCCGACGCCCACGTCGCGGCGATGGATGAGGCCGATGTGGAGAAAGAGGCCGTTCAGGTCCGCAAGCCCGCGCCGAAGAGGAAGTAATGGCAGCGACACTGCGCGAATTGCGCGGACGTATCCGTTCGGCCGGGTCGATCAAGAAGATCACCAAGGCCCAGGAACTGATCGCCACCTCCCGCATCGCGAAGGCTCAGGCTCGGGTGGAGGCGGCCCGGCCCTACTCGGCCGAGATCACCAACATGCTCACCGACCTGGCGGCCGAGTCCGCACTGGACCACCCGCTGCTGGTGGCACGGGAGAACCCGAGGCGGGCCGCGGTGCTGGTGGTCTCTTCCGATCGCGGGCTGTGCGGTGCCTACAACGCCAATGTGTTGCGCCGCGCTGAGGAACTCATCTCGCTGCTGCGGGAGGAGGGCAAGACGCCGGTGCTGTACGTGGTCGGTCGTAAGGCCCTGGGCTACTTCAGTTTCCGGAACTGGGACATCACCGAGTCGTGGATCGGCTTCTCGGACAGGCCGACTTACGAACAGTCCCAGGAGATCGCCGACGCTTTGGTGGCAGCCTTCCTGGCCGGCGCTGATGACGACGGGGAGGGCCCGGGGGACGACGGCATCTTCGGTGTGGACGAGTTGCATATCGTGTTCACCGAGTTCCGGTCGATGCTGGCGCAGGTCGCGGAAGCCAGGCGCATCGCGCCGATGGAGGTCGAGTACGTCGAGGAAGAGGCCGGGTTGCACACCCTGTTCTCCTTTGAGCCCGACGCCACCACCTTGTTCGAGTCGCTGCTGCCGCGCTATGTGGCGACCCGGATCTTTTCCGCGCTGCTTGAGGCATCGGCGTCGGAGTCGGCATCCCGGCGTCGCGCCATGAAGGCGGCCTCGGACAACGCCGATGATCTGATCAAGGTCCTCACTCTGATGGCCAACCGTGAGCGTCAGGCGCAGATCACCCAGGAAATCAGCGAAATCGTCGGTGGCGCAAACGCGCTGGCCGACGCCGCGAAGAAATAAGCCCCGTCGGAAAGCTTAGGAAGCGAAGAGAGAAATGACTGTCACCGCTGATACCAAGAACAGCACTGCGGGGCGCGTGGTGCGCATCACCGGCCCCGTCGTCGACGTGGAGTTCCCCCGCGGCTCGGTGCCCGAGTTGTTCAACGCCTTGCATGCCGACATCGCCTACGGGGCACTGGCCAAGACGTTGACCCTCGAGGTGGCCCAGCATCTCGGCGACAACCTGGTGCGCACCATCTCGATGCAGCCGACCGACGGGCTGGTACGCGGTGTCGAGGTAACGGACACCGGAGCGTCGATCTCGGTGCCGGTGGGCGACGGTGTCAAGGGACACGTGTTCAACGCGCTCGGCAACTGCCTCGACGAGCCGGGTTACGGCAAGGACTTCGAGAAGTGGTCGATCCACCGTCGGCCGCCGGCGTTCGACGAGCTCGAGCCCCGCACCGAGATGCTCGAGACCGGCCTGAAGGTCGTCGACCTGCTGACCCCTTACGTGCGTGGCGGCAAGATCGCCCTGTTCGGCGGTGCCGGCGTCGGCAAGACGGTGCTCATCCAGGAGATGATCAACCGCATCGCCCGCAACTTCGGCGGCACCTCGGTGTTCGCCGGGGTGGGGGAGCGCACTCGCGAGGGCAACGACCTGTGGGTCGAGCTCGCGGACGCCAACGTGCTCAAGGACACCGCGCTGGTGTTCGGTCAGATGGACGAGCCGCCCGGTACCCGTATGCGGGTGGCGCTATCGGCCCTGACCATGGCGGAGTATTTCCGCGACGAGATGAGCCAGGACGTTCTGCTGTTCATCGACAACATCTTCCGGTTCACCCAGGCCGGGTCCGAGGTTTCGACGCTCCTGGGCCGGATGCCCTCGGCAGTGGGTTACCAGCCCACGCTGGCCGATGAGATGGGTGAGTTGCAGGAGCGCATCACCTCTACCCGCGGCCGTTCGATCACCTCGATGCAGGCCGTGTATGTGCCCGCCGACGACTACACCGACCCGGCGCCGGCGACCACATTCGCCCACCTGGATGCCACCACCGAGCTCTCCCGTGCGGTGTTCTCCAAGGGCATCTTCCCGGCGGTCGACCCGCTGGCGTCGAGTTCGACGATTCTGCACCCGAGCGTGGTGGGTGATGAGCACTACCGGGTGGCGCAGGAGGTCATCCGGATCCTGCAGCGTTATAAGGACCTCCAGGACATCATCGCGATCCTGGGTATCGACGAGCTCTCCGAGGAGGACAAGCAGCTGGTCTATCGGGCGCGTCGCATCGAACGGTTCCTGAGCCAGAACATGATGGCTGCCGAGCAGTTCACCGGTCAGCCAGGGTCGACCGTGCCGCTGAAGGAGACCGTCGAGGCCTTCGACAAGTTGACCAAGGGTGACTTCGACCACCTCCCCGAGCAGGCGTTCTTCCTGATCGGTGGTCTCGATGACCTCGCGAAGAAGGCCGAGAGTATGGGCGCCAAGCTGTGAGCGGCGAGCGAGAGGTGACCTGAGATGGCCGAACTGGACGTCGCTATCGTCGCCGTCGAACGCAAGATCTGGTCGGGTAAGGGGACCTTCGTGTTCACCCGCACCACCTCCGGCGAGATCGGCATCCTGCCCGAGCACATCCCCGTGGTGGCGCGGCTTGTCGACGACGCCATGGTGCGGGTCGAGCGCGAAGGTGAGGACGACCTGCGGATCGCCGTTGACGGAGGTTACTTGTCCGTCACTGAGGCAGGCGTGACGATCCTGGCCGAGTCCGCCGAGTTTGCGTCCGAGATCGACGAGGCTCAGGCCAAGTCCGACGCCGACTCCGACGACCCGCAGACGGCCGCCCGCGGCCGGGCCCGGCTACGGGCGCTCGGCCAGCTGGACTGAACCGGGTCGGCCGATGAGCGCGTCGATGGCGGTCATGGTCGCGCTGGTCGGTGTTCTGCTCCTGGTCGTGCTGGCACTCAGTTACCGGCTCTGGAAGCTCGGGCAGGGCGGCACTCCGGCGATTCTTCGGGACACTCCCGCGGACGGCGGCCACGGCTGGCGTCACGGCGTGATTCGGTACCGCGGCGACGAGGCCCGCTTCTATCAGCTCTCGAGCCTGCGGTTGTGGCCGGACCGCCGGCTCGGCCGACGCGGACTGGAGGTCGTCTCCCGTCGGAGTCCGTGTGGCGACGAATTCGACATCATGACCGAGGAGATCCTGGTGCTGGCCCTCCAGGACAGCACCGGCGGGCAGGGCCGGGCCTACGAAATGGCGCTGGACCGGGGCGCACTGACGGCGTTCCAGTCCTGGGTCGAATCCCGGCCGTCGCCGAGGGCTCGGCGGCGCACCGTCTGAGCGGCCGCTACCCGGCGGTCCCCGCGTCGCCGGGTCCGCCCGGCCGCCACAAAACATCGGCGCCCCCATTGGCCACCCGGCACAGGATGAACAGCAGGTCCGACAGCCGATTGAGGTAGCGGGCCGGAAGCGGGCTGACCGTGTCGGGATGGGCCTTGGCCGCGATCCACGCCGAGCGTTCCGCGCGCCGGGCCACCGTCCGGGCCACGTGCAGCAGGGCCGACAGTGCCGTGCCGCCGGGCAGGATGAACGATTTCAGCGCCGGTAGTGGCTCGTTGTACTTGTCGCACCAGGCCTCCACCCGGTCGATATAGGCCTCGGTGATGCGTAACGGAGGGTGTTCGGGGTTGTCCACGACGGGGGTGGACAGGTCCGCTCCGGCGTCGAAGAGGTCGTTCTGAATCCAGGTGAGCACGGTGCGGAGTTCCTCGCCCGGATCGCCGATGGACACCGCGACGCCGATGGCGGCGTTGGTTTCGTCGCAGTCTGCGTACGCGATCAGCCGCGGGTCATCCTTGTCGACTCGCGAGAAATCGCTGAGACTGGATGTGCCGTCGTCACCGGTCCGGGTATAAATGCGGGTCAGATGTACTGCCATGGGGGGAACCGTACCGGGCGGTGGGCACTGGGCCCCGCCCCGGCTCCTTTAAACTATCGCCGTGGCCGAGCGTTTCCTGGTGACTGGCGGCAACCGCCTGTCCGGCGAAGTGTCGGTCACCGGTGCCAAGAACAGCGTGCTGAAACTGATGGCGGCGGCACTGCTGGCAGAGGGCACGACGACGATCACCAACTGCCCGGATATTCTGGATGTTCCGCTGATGGCGGAGGTCCTGCGCGGGCTGGGCGCCAACGTCGAACTCGACGGTTCGGTTGTCCGGATCACCTCGCCCGATGAACTCAAGTACGAGGCGGACTTCGCCGCGGTCCGCCAGTTCCGGGCGTCGGTGTGTGTGCTGGGCCCACTCGTCGGCCGTTGCCGGCGGGCACGGGTCGCACTGCCCGGCGGTGATGCGATCGGCTCCCGCCCGTTGGACATGCACCAATCGGGCCTGCGTCAACTCGGTGCGGAGTGCACCATCGAACACGGCTGCGTCGTCGCCTCCGCCGACCACCTGCGCGGTGCTGAGATTCAGTTGGAGTTCCCGTCGGTCGGGGCCACCGAGAACATTCTTATGGCCGCCGTGCTGGCGGACGGCCTGACCGTCATCCACAACGCCGCCCGGGAACCCGACGTGGTGGACCTGTGCGACATGCTCAACCAGATGGGAGCTGCCATCGAGGGGGCCGGCACCTCGACTCTGCGGATCACCGGGGTGCCGAGACTGCACCCGACCGAGCATCGGGTCATCGGTGACCGCATCGTCGCCGCGACGTGGGGTATCGCCGCGGTGATGACCCGGGGCGATATCGCCGTCCGCGGCGTCGATCCGTCCCATCTGCAACTGGTTCTGCACAAACTGCACGACGCCGGCGCCACCGTGACCCAGCATGACGACGGCTTTCGCGTGGTGCAGTACGAGCGGCCGAGGGCCTGCAATGTCGCCACCCTGCCGTTTCCCGGATTTCCGACGGATCTGCAGCCGATGGCCATCGCGCTGGCGGCCATCGCCGACGGGACGTCGATGATCACCGAGAATGTTTTCGAAGCGAGATTCCGCTTCGTCGAAGAGATGATTCGACTCGGTGCAGACGCCCGTACCGACGGTCACCACGCCGTCGTGCGCGGTATCCCGCAGTTGTCCAGCGCGCCGGTGTGGTCCTCCGACATCCGGGCCGGCGCCGGACTGGTGCTCGCCGGCCTGGTCGCGGATGGGGAGACCGACGTTCACGACGTGTTCCACATCGACCGCGGCTACCCGCTGTTCGTGGAAGACCTCCAGAGTCTCGGCGCGGAAATAGAACGGGTACAGTAGGGGGCACTGGCCAGCGCGAACCTCGGTCCCCGAGCTCCGCCAACTGCCGCAAGAAACTCGGACTTGACTCCGGACCGCACGCTGTTCTATGTTGGTAAGGTTGCCCTGCGAGCGGAAGCAAGCGGGTGTGTTGTTTGAGAACTCAATAGTGTGTTTGGTGGTTTTTGTTTGTTGTTTGTTTTTTGTTGTGCTTTGGCTCCCCCGGGTCAGGGTGTGACGTTTTTTGTTTTGCCAGATGTTTTCTGGTTGCTTGGTCAGATTTTTCTGATTCGGATTCTGCCTTGCTTCGGTGAGGGGTTTTTGTTTGGAGAGTTTGATTCTGGCTCAGGAC
>JAHZJY010000026.1 GCA_022600695.1 Actinomycetes bacterium
CAGTTTGAACACCGTATCCGGGTTGAACAGGTGGTACTCGCCTTCCCGGCGCCACTGGTATTCCCCGCCGACCTCGAGTTCGCGGTGCGCGCGTTCGTCGGGACGGTCCAGGTAGGCCAGCTGGTGCCGAGCCGCGACATCAGCGGCGATATCGTCGAGCTCGATCCCGCCGACCGCGCAATTCAGCCCGGTGAAGTACTCGTCGAGCACGGCCTGGGAGATGCCGATGGCCTGGAACAGCTGGGCCCCGGTGTAGGAGGCCACCGTGGAGATGCCCATCTTCGACATCACCTTCAGCACACCCTTGCCGGCGGCCTTGATGTAGTTGTATAGCGCGGTGTCGCGGTCCAGAGCCCCGTTGGCGCCTTTGAGAACACCGCGGTCGACCATGTCACTGATCGACTCGAACGCCATGTAGGGATTGATGGCCCCGGCGCCGAATCCGATCAGCATGGCCATGTGGTGCACCTCGCGGGCGTCACCGGACTCCACGACCAGACCCACCTGGGTGCGGGTGCGTTCCCGCACCAGGTGATGGTGCACCGCCGCGATCGACAGCAGCGACGGGATCGGGGCCATGGTCGCGTTGGACTCCCGGTCCGACAGGATCAGGATCCGGGCACCACCGGCGATCGCCGTCGAGGCGGCCCGCCGGATGTCGTCGAGAGCGCGGCGCAGACCCTCGCCGCCCTTGGCGACGGGGTAGAGGCAGCTGATGACCGCCGAGCTCATCCCGTGCCGGTGGCCGTTGACCTCGTCGTCGGGGTTGAGGTTGATCAGCTTGGCCAGTTCGTGGTTGCGCAGGATCGGTTGCGGCAACAGAATCTGGCGACACGAGGCCGCGGTCGGGTTGAGCAGGTCACGCTCCGGGCCGACGGTGCTGGCCAGGCTGGTCACCACCTCCTCGCGGATGGCGTCCAGGGGCGGGTTGGTCACCTGCGCGAAGAGCTGCTGGAAATAGTCGAACAGCATCCGCGGCCGCGAGGACAGCACCGCGATCGGGGTGTCGGTGCCCATCGACCCCAGCGCCTCCACACCGGTGCGGGCCATCGGCGCCACCAGCATGTTGAGCTCCTCGTAGGTGAAGCCGAAAGCCTGCTGGCGCAAGACCACCCGATGGTGGGGCATGTGGATGTACGGACCCTGTGGCAGGGCGTCGAGGTGGACCTGCTGGTCGTCCAGCCACTGCTGGTAGGGCTGCTCGGCGGCCAGTTCGGCCTTGATCTCCTCGTCGGCGACGATCCGGCCCCGGGCGGTGTCGACCAGGAACATCCGGCCCGGCTGCAGCCGCATCCGTTTGACGACGCGGGCGGGGTCCAGATCGAGCACACCGGCCTCGGACGCCATCACCACCAGGCCGTCGTCGGTGACCCAGATCCGGGACGGCCGCAGGCCGTTACGGTCCAACACCGCACCCACGACGGTGCCGTCGGAGAAGCACACCGACGCCGGTCCGTCCCACGGTTCCATCAGCGCGGCGTGGTAGGCGTAGAAGGCCCGGCGGGCCGGGTCCATCGACTCGTTGCGCTCCCAGGCCTCCGGGATCATCATCAGCACCGCGTGCGGCAGGCTGCGCCCGCCCAGGTGCAGCAGTTCGAGCACCTCATCGAAGCGGGCGCTGTCGGAGGCGCCGGGGGTGCAGATCGGGAAGGTCTTCTCCAGCGGGGTGCCGAAGACGTCGGTGTCGATCAACGCCTCCCGGGCCCGCATCCAGTTCTCGTTACCGGTGACGGTGTTGATCTCGCCGTTGTGGGCGATCCGGCGGAACGGGTGCGCCAACGGCCAGGACGGGAAGGTGTTGGTGGAGAACCGCGAGTGCACGATTCCCAGCGCGCTCTCCACCCGTTCGTCCTGCAGGTCGAGGTAGAACGCCTTCAACTGCGGGGTGGTCAGCATGCCCTTGTAGACCAGCGTCTTGCTGGACAGGCTCGGGAAGTAGACGGTCTCCCGGCCGGGACCGTCCTGACCGGGGCCCTTGGTGCCCAGTTCGTGCTCGGCGCGCTTGCGGACCACATAGGCCCGGCGCTCCAGTTCCATTCCGGATGCGCTCAGGTCCTTCCCGTCGCTTCGCTCGCCCCAGCCGATGAACACCTGCCGGAACGTCGGCATGGCGTCGCGGGCCAGCGCACCCAGCGAGGAGTCGTCGATGGGCACATCACGCCAGCCGAGCACCGTCAGCCCCTCGGCCTCGGCGATCTTCTCGACGGCCTCGCAGGCGGTGAGCGCGTCCCGGGAGGACTGCGGAAGGAACGCGATACCGGTGGCGTAGGAGCCCTCCTCCGGCAGTTCGAATTCGCCGTGTTCGGCGCAGAGAGCGCGCAGGAACCGATCCGGCACCTGCAGCATGATGCCCGCGCCGTCGCCGCTGTTCGGCTCGGCACCGGCCGCCCCGCGATGTTCCAGGTTGACCAGGGCGGTGATCGCCTTGTCGACGATGTCGCGGCTGCGCCGGCCGTGCATATCCACGACCATCGCGACGCCGCAGGCGTCGTGTTCATACGCGGGGTTGTAAAGCCCGACACTACTGGGCATGCACACCTGACCCTTCAAATGTCGCGTGGTGAGCGGTGAGCCGGCACCACGTCCCGTCGGGGTTCCTCCGTGCGGCGGCGAACGGTGACCCTTCTCTGGCGTCAACAGGTACTAAAACGATATGTTCGCGGGCCCGAACATGCCAACTGAGGGGGGCA
>JAHZJY010000203.1 GCA_022600695.1 Actinomycetes bacterium
AGGAACGCGGTGAAGTGGACCCTGTCGTCGGCCCAGGCATAGCTGCCGAAGCCGTACCCGGTCAGCCGGTGGGTGAGATCGGCGGCGTTCAGCGACAGCGCGAGCTTGATGCCCTCAGTCTCCGGGGAGGTGTGGGCTGGGAAGCTCTGCAACACCAGCAGGCCGTTGCCGTAGAGGGGGTGCGGCTGGTCTGTGAGCAACCGGCACTCAGAGGTGCTCTCACCGAACGGGAACTCGACGGTGATTCCGTCCGCCCCGGCGACGACGGGAGAAGGCGACCCGGCAGTGTAATGGTCCGCGACGGCGCGGACCTCGGCTCCGGTCCATGCGCAGGGCGCCTCGCCGCCGTTGGCAAAAACCTTTGCCGCGAAGGCCATCTGGTCGGGAACCGCCCGTGCGCCGCTCTCCGGGTGCTCGCTGATCGCCGGTAGCGCCGCGGTGGCGCGAGCCAGCACGGGGGCCGTCATCCGTGTCTCGGCGAGTTGGAGCACCGCGGCGGCGCCGAGCAGAAATCGCATCCAGCTGCCGTTGTCCTCAGTGACCCGCGCCAACGACCACAGGTCCAGTCGGCGGGCCTCGGGGTCGTAGACCGGCCCGGCCATCGAGGCACAGCGCATCGGCAAAGCGTTGATCTCGGCCAGTGCCGCCTCGGTGAGATCCAGCTCGCGGAGCAACTCGGTGCGCACACAGACCAGGTATCCGGTCTCCCCGTTGGGCCCGGTCTCCTCACGGGTGATCTCGACGGTCTGGGCGAACTGGTCGGCCCACCAGGTCAACCCGGTCGGGAGCCGGTAGGACCACCGCTCGTCGATGCCGAGTTGGACGGTGGCCAGCCAGTCGATGATCTCCTCGGCGATGTTCACGAACCGGCCGCGGGGATGAGTTCGGGGTGCAGCATCTCCGCGTAGCGCAGCTGCTCCGGAATTCCGAAGGCGTCCACCAGCGTCTCGGCGTGCGGGCGCAGGTTGCGGCAGCGTTCGTTGATCCCGTTGTTGACCGCCCTGGCCCGTTCCGTCGACAGCAGCCGATGCTCCAGGAAGAACGCCTTATCGGCCTCGATGACGCCCAGCGCGTAGAGGTCGCAGACCATGTCGAGGATATTCCGGGCTTCTGGATCCTCACAGCCTTCGATACCGGCGATGAACGACTCCAGGACGGTGGTGTCGATATGCGCCCGCGCGAGGTGCATCACGTGGTCCTGCACCGAATTGAAGGCGTCGAACGCCGACATCGTCTTGGCTCTGCGCTGCAGCCGGCGGGCCAGCGATGACAGCAGGTACTCCTCGCGGTCCTCGAACATTTTCGCCTGGGTGCCCCGGTTGAACAGGCTGCCTTCCTCGTCGTTGTCCTGGCGGTTGTCGAGGATGATCTGCATGATCTGCTGGCCGGCGGTCCTTCTGCGCACCCGCTCTCCGGCGAAATTGGCGGCGAACTTGACCCATTCGACCGGGCTCATGCCCTTGATATCGTCGTTGTAGCCGGTGAGTAGGTGCTTGGCCACCAGTTGCAGCAGAACGTGATTGTCGCCCTCGAACGTGGTGAACACGTCGGTGTCGGCGCGCAGCTCGACCAGCCGGTTCTCGGCGAGGTAGCCCGCCCCGCCGCAGGCCTCCCGGGCCTCCTGGATGGCCGCGCTGGCGTGCCAGGTGCTGACCACCTTCACCCCGGCCGCATGCGCCTCGAGCTCGCGCTGCGCCTCCATATCGCGCACTTCGGTGGTCTCCTGATCGTGCAGTGTGGCGACCAACTGGTTCTGGGCGAACTGCAGTGCATAGGACTGCGCGACATAGGGCAGCAGCCGGCGCTGATGCACCAGGTAGTCCATGATGGGAACTTCGCGGTCCTCGCCGGGAGCGTTGAACTGCCTGCGCTGCAGCGCGTATCGCACCGCGATGTCCAGTGCCACGCGAGCGGCCTGCGCGGCACTTCCTCCCACGGTGACCCGGCCGCGGACCAGCGTTCCCAGCATGGTGAAGAAGCGCCGGTTCGGGTTCTCGATCGGTGAGCTGTAGCTGCCGTCCGGTGCGACATCGGCGAACTTGTTCAGCAGGTTCTCCCGAGGCACCCGGACCTGGTCGAACATGATCCGGCCGTTGTCGACTCCGGGTAGCCCTCCCTTGTAGTCGCAGTCCGAGGTGGTGACCCCGGCTAGATCGTTGCCCTGCTCGTCCCGGAGCGGGACCATGAAGCAGTGCACGCCGTGGCACTCGCCGCGGGTGATCAGCTGGGCGAAAACCGCTGCTACCGTGGCGCTCTCGGCGGCACCGCCGAGGTAGTCCTTGCGGGAGGTCGGGGTGGGGGAGTGGATGACGAACTCTTCGGTTTCCGGGTCATAGGTGGCGGTGGTCTCGAGGTTCTGGACGTCGCTGCCGTGACCGGTCTCGGTCATGGCGAAACACCCCAGCAGATCCAGGGTGATCAGCGGTCGGACGTAGGTCTCATGGTGCCGCTCGGTGCCTAGGTTCTCCACAGCCCCACCGAACAGCCCCCACAAGACCCCCGCCTTGACCATGAGCGATAGGTCCGACATCGCCAGCATCTCGATCTTGGTGACCGCGGCCCCGGCATCGCCGGTTCCGCCGTGGTCCTTCCGGAAGGCGTCCTCGGCGGCCCCGGCGGCCGCGATGATTCGCAGTTGCTCATTGACCCGGGCCCGGGCGACGGACTTGGTCGGGGTGAAGTGCGGGCGGAAGATCTCCAACGACAGTTTCTCGCGGATCATGGTCTTGGTGTCGCGCCAGCGGCCGTCGAGTGCCCGCTGCAGGTGCTCGCTCGTGGTGGTCATACCTTTTGATAGCTCAACACGCCTCGCGGCACCGGCCTTTCGAACCAAGAAGTCACACTCGGCGAGTGTGACTTACGTCGCCGGGGTGACCTCGACTGTGAACCCGAACAGGTCGAGGCTGTGCGGCAGCGACTTCGCCGGATCGAGCCGCGCTCCGTTCACCGCGAGCGTACCGGCGCTGATCAGGTGAGCCATCACCGCCTGCCCCAGGAACACCGACAGGCCGTAGCCGGGGCAGCCTTGCGGCCCGTGGCTCATGAAGTTGTAGGACCAGTCGTCGCCGGCTGTTCCGGTGACCCATTCACCGGGGGAGAACCGGTCCGCATACGGGATGCGCGCCCGATTCCGGTGGTTGAACACGTTGTAGATCAACACCTGGTGTCCCTCGGGCAGAACGGCACCGTTGGGGAACTCGATGTCGCGGGTTGCAACCCGGGCGAACAGGCCGGTGGTAGGCCACAATCGCATGGCTTCCAGCAGACAGCCGGCCAGGTATTTCAGCGACCCGACACCTTTGGGTGTGCCGATATCGGCGGCGCCGATCTCGGTGCGGACCTCGGCCTGCTGCTCGGGGTGCGTGGCGAGGGCGGCCAGCGCGCGGAGCGTGTTGGCGGCCAGCGTGTCTCCCATGGCGAACAACCAGTGGATCACCTGGCCGGCCGCGCCCCCTGGCGGGGCGGGCGTCTTGGCGATCTCCGCGGCCAGGCTGCCGGGCTCCGCCTTGTCCAGATGGCCCTCGATGATCCCGATCAACTCCGGGTATTGCGGACCGGGCTCGCCGGGCATCTTGTTGCCCTGGGACATCAGTTCACCGAGGACGTCCATCAATCGGGTGTCATCGGCAGCGTGGTCGCCGAACACGACGCGTCGCGTCATTCGCTGGAACGCTCGGTCGATGGTGTGGTAGTCGACCGCGACGCCGGTCAATTCCTTGGCGGTGTCGGCAGCGACCTTCACGAACGATTTGGCCATACTGTGTAGCGGTTTGCCGGGCTCGAGGACGGCGTCGGCGAACTGCCGGCGCTGCGTCCACAGATCTCCCCGGGAAATGGTCAGGGCGTCGGGCTGAAAGGCCGACATTCCCTTGAGTTTCGGCTCCGGGTCCGAGGCGAACGGATCCGGGGAGCCGCCGAGAACGAACTTCAGGTCATCGGGGTGATGAACCAGAAGCGCTTCGTCCTTGGCGACACGGACGAAGAACGGTCCGGACCCGTAGCTTTTCACCATCTCTTCAACCAGCCGGTAACCCAGATGGTCGGTGCCCAGGCGGGATACCACCTTGGTGGGCAGCTCCCGTTTGTTGAACAGACCCTGGATCACGTTGGGTAGGCCAACCTCGGCGGTGAACCGGATTCCCTCCAGAACAGAGGCGTGCGGGAAGTCATCGGTCACAGCGGATTACCCCCACGGCATGTAGGCGCGGACCGTATCGGCCAGCTGGACGATACGGTGCGGTTTGCCGGGCACCGGTGCGCCCAACTTGGGCCAGGGTGCGAACATCCGGTCGACACCTTCGAGCGCCGGCTCCAACTCCGGGTAATGCCGCAGCACGACATCTTTCATGCCGGTGTTGTTCACCCAGTCGAATCCGACCTGGGTGTAGACCTCCGGCCGGAAGTCGTCGGTGAAGAACCGGTCGGACTTCAGCCGGCGCGAGGCCATCAGGATGAAGACCCGGAAGGCGGTGTCGGAGAAGCCGAATCCCTTCGGTGGTTGCTCGGCCTGCATACCGATTTGGGTGTCGACCAGATCGACGTCGCCGTTGTAGATCTCGTTGATCTCCTTGGCCCACTGCTTGTTGGGGGTGATCTCGTCGATGCTCTTGCGGCGGGGCATGTGCATCGCCTCGCGGAAGTCGTTGTACCGCGGGACCCCGCGCTCGCGGTCGCGGACCAGGTCCAGGGTGGCCAGGTCGGTGAATTGACCGTCGATCCGCTCCAGTTGGCGCAGCGCGTTGGGGTAGTTGTGCAGGCAGATAGCGCCGGCACTGGCCTGACCCATGGAGTACCAGAGGTCGCCCATCTGCATGCTGTGCATGAAGTCGCGGGTGTACTTGCCCTGGATTTCGGTGAAGGTGGCGTTGCGCAGGTGCTCGCCAGACTCCAACGAGAAGAAGTTCCAGTCGTCCGGGATCAGCGGATGCAGCCGGTAGACGGTGACGAACTCCTCGGTCAGCGAGAACGGCGCCGCATGGTGTTCGAACGGGGAGCCGACGATGCCCGACAGCGCTTCGCTGTCACCGACACGACCGATCTTGTCCTTGAACGTCTCGCCCAGGGCGCCGTACCAGTTGGCGTTCATCCCGATCTGCAGCGCGGGATGGCGCAGCACACACGTCGTCCACTCGACGGTGTGGATCTTGGCGATCAGCGCCGATACCGTCAGCACTCCGAGTTCGAACAGTCGCTGATCGTCGAAGCTGGGGTAGGCCTTCTTCAGTGCATCGCACACCGCGTTGTGCTCGCGAGCGAACAGGGTGTGCAGGATGCCCACCCCGCTCCAGTAGTTCTCCTCGAAGCCGGTCAGGTCGATACCCGCGGTGGCATCGCTCTCCGGTAGCCGGCCGTCGTTCTGGACCTTGATCTTGCCGTCCTTGAACGTGCGGACCCGTGCCTGTTTCTCATTGCCGCTGCCGTAGACCTGCGAGCCGTCCCACCAGTGTGTCTCGCTGTTGGGGAACACCGGTGCGGGCTTGCCGTCGACGATCTCCTGGCCGTCGATCGGGATCGTCCGGCGGATTTGCATCGGGTTCTTGGGGAAGTTGTCGCCCTCGCCCAGGGGAATGTCGATGACCTTGTCCGGCTCACCGTTGCCGTGGAAGAACCAGTTGTGGTTCTCGAACTGAATCCACGCTGCGGCGATCGTGTTGATGATGCCGGCCGGCTTGAACGAGTCGCGGGCCATCAGCTTGCGGCTGATCAGTCGCGGGTCCGGGTCGAGAAGCTTTTTGGTGTGGGTGATCGTCTTGTCCAGGGGGACGTTGCGACCGAATCCGGTCCCGGCCGCGCCCATCCAGGGGTCCGACAGATCGTTGAACGTGCCATCCGCGGTCCGACCGCGCTTGGCCTCCTCAGAGGGCTCGCCGAGATCGGTGTCGGGCCGGATGCCCTCGCCCTCGAAGAGGTTCTCCTCACGCATCGTGTCGCGCAGGCTCGCCAGTGCGTGAACCTGCAGGACCAATGACGGATGTTCGTACCACTGCCTATCGCTCATGTTTTCCCCTGCCCTGTGAAGTGGTGTGATCTGCGGTAGCTGAGACGGATACGTTCAGCGCGGGATGCGCAGCGCGAAGTAGCCGATCTTGTTGTAACCCGCGTCGGTTTTGAACAAGATCTTTCCGAGGTACACGCCGGGCACCAGTTCGACGAGTTCGTCGCGGACGCTGCGGATGATCAGTTTCGGATTCTTCTCGACATCGGCGTAGTCGATCACCATGACGTCGACGTCGGGATCTTCCTTGCCGGCCTCGACGTAGGTCTCGAAGTCGAAGGCCAGTTTGCCGTCGACGTGGTCCTTCATCGAGTACAGCGGCCACAGCAGTTTGCCCACCAGGCCGGTGCTCTTGGTCAGCCGATTGTCGCCAGTGGCGGCCTCGGAGTCGAAGCGCTTGCCCTGCCAGGGCATCCACAGTGCGGTGATGGCGCGCACCACAGCATCGAATCTGGGGTTGGTGGTGGTCATGACGAGCATGCCCTCGGTGGGTCCGTGCAGGTCGGTCGGCGCGGTGCCCAGCCTGAACAGCTCGTTGAGATCCGCGTCGGCACCGGTGGCGTCACTCTTCGCACGCTCGGCCAGATCGTCGATCCACGCCCAGGTCGAGTCAGCGGCCCCCTCAGGCTGGGCCTTGACCGAATCGCGCAACCATTCCAGCTTGCCCGCCACACCGGGAACCACGGTTTCGCGTTCCTTGGCCATCAACGTCCTCCTCATAACTGTCGCGTGCATACGTGATCGGGAACGATCCTATGAGGAAGACGCATGATTCCGCACGATTATCGCGCATCGCGTCGCGCCGATCTACCGGCGACCCGAACGCCGGACGTCAACAACCAACCCGGGGTAACCGCCGGCGCGGTGGGCCGCCGGTTGTTGCCGGATTCGACCCTGCTGCGACCGGGCTGTGCACTAACCTCGGCGCCAGTCCCAGAAACAGAAAGCAGCCCGGGTCCGGAAACGGCGGTGCGGCAGGGTTGGACCTGTCAGGTGTAGATGGAGCCGCGGAGGACCTCCTGATCCGGCACGCGTGCCACCAGGGAGGTACGAACCGTGGACCGAGCAGGCTCCGTGGCCCCCGATGCCGATACCGCGGGTGTCGCCGGTTGTGCGATCAGTGAGCAGTGGACGGATCGACTCGCGGTGATCTCGGTATCCGGGGTGCTCGACATGCTTACTGCGCCCCGGCTTTCGGCGGCGATCACGGCATCATTGTCCGGGAACCCTTCGGCGATCATCGTCGATCTGTCCGACACCGACTTTCTGGCCTCAGCGGGAATGAGCGCACTGGTCGCCGGCCGTGAAGAGGCCGGTGCCGCCGTGGAGTTCCGGGTGGTCGCCGACGGGCCGGCCACGAGTCGCCCGCTCAAGATGGTGGGTCTGGCTGACCTGATCGGTCTCCATCCGACCCGCGATGCGGTGCGCGCAACCCTGAGCGCGTAAGCGCGGCGCCGGCAAAGCTTCGGCGGTGGCGCACCGGCCGGCACGTAATGTCTGCACTCGTGACCGGTATCAGACGCCGAATCGCCGGCAGCCGAGATCGGATCCGCAACCGCCCGATGGTCGATCTCGCTTACCGGGTGGCGGTCGGCGTCGTCGGTTTCGTGGTGTTGGCGGTCGGAATCGCCGCCATTCCGTATCCCGGACCGGGCTGGGCCATCGTGTTCGTCGGGCTGGCGATCCTGGCCTCCGAGTTCTACTGGGCGCACCGCACCCTGATGTACACCCGACGACGGTATGACAGCGCCATGATCTGGTTGCGTCGGCAGAGCTGGTGGGTGCAGGCACTCGGGGTGGTGTTCACCGCGGCGGTCGTGGTGGTGACGCTCTGGCTGCTGGGTGCGCTGGCGTGGTCGGCCCGGCTCGTCGGACTGCACCACCCCGCCCTGGACAGTCCCATCGGCCTGGGAGCCTGACCGACGGCCTGGATAGCATTGGTCCGACCGCGCCGACCGGTGTGCGAGTCGATGCTGTCCGGAATGGAAAGAGATCGTTGATGAGCGGCCCCGCACACCCCGTCTCGGCCGAGTTGCTGCGGATCCCCGCCGGCACCACGGCCGGTGCCGCCGTCCGCAGCGCCGGGCTGCCCGGGCGTGGCGATCCCGGTGCCATCGTGGTGGTCCGCGACGCGGACGGTGCGCTGCGGGACCTGAGCTGGACCGCGGTCTCCGACGCCGAGGTGGTCCCGGTGGCTGCCGACACCGATGAGGGCCGCAGCGTGATCCGGCACTCGGCGGCCCATGTGCTCGCCCAGGCTGTCCAGGAGCTGTTCCCCGGGGCCAAGCTGGGTATCGGTCCGCCGATCACCGACGGCTTCTACTACGACTTCGACGTGCCGGAGGCCTTCACCCCCGAGGATCTCGCGGCGTTGGAGAAGCGGATGCGTCAGATCGTCAAAGACGGCCAATTGTTCGCCCGCCGGGTCTACGAATCCAAGGATGCCGCGCGTGCCGAGTTGTCCGATGAGCCCTACAAGCTCGAATTGGTCGATGACAAGTCCGGTGACCCGGACGTGATGGAAGTCGGGGGCGACGAACTAACCGCCTACGACAACCTCAATCCGCGGACCCGGGAACGGATCTGGGGCGACCTGTGCCGTGGGCCGCACATTCCCACCACCAAGTACATCCCGGCATTCACCCTGACCCGAAGCTCGGCCGCCTACTGGCGCGGCGACCAGCGTAACGCCAGCCTGCAGCGGATCTACGGCACCGCCTGGGAGTCTCAGGAGGCACTGGACCGGCACCTGGAGCTGCTGGCCGAAGCCCAGCGCCGGGATCACCGCAAGCTCGGCTCCGAGCTGGACCTGTTCAGCTTCCCGGACGAGATCGGTTCCGGCCTGGCGGTTTTCCATCCCAAGGGCGGTATCGTGCGCCGGGAGCTCGAGGAGTACTCGCGGCGCAAACACATCGAGGCGGGCTACGAGTTCGTCAACACTCCGCACATCACCAAGGAGCAGCTCTACGTCACCTCCGGGCACCTGGAGTGGTACGCCGACGGGATGTATCCGCCGATGCACATTGATGCCGAGTACGGACCGGACGGGATGCTGCGCAAGCCGGGGCAGGACTACTACCTCAAGCCGATGAACTGTCCCATGCACCATCTGATCTACCGGGCCCGCGGCCGCTCCTACCGTGAACTCCCGTTGCGGCTCTTCGAATTCGGCACGGTATACCGCTACGAGAAGTCCGGCGTCGTACACGGTCTCACCCGGGTCCGCGGGATGACCCAGGACGACTCGCATATCTATTGCACCCGCGAGCAGATGCGCGACGAACTGGCGTCACTGCTCTGTTTCGTCCTCGAGTTGCTCGCCGATTACGGACTGGACGACTTCTTCCTCGAGCTGTCCACCAAGGATCCGGAGAAGTACGTCGGCTCCGACGAATTATGGGACGAGGCCACCGAGACGCTGCGGGAAGTCGCTGAGGCCAGCGGTCTGCACCTGGTGCCCGATCCGGGTGGCGCGGCCTTCTACGGGCCGAAGATCTCGGTGCAGGTGCGTGATGCCCTCGGCCGCAGCTGGCAGATGTCGACCATCCAACTGGATTTCACCATGCCGGAGCGGTTCGAACTCGAATACACCGCCGCCGATGGCAGCCGACAGCGGCCGGTATTGATCCATCGCGCCCTGTTCGGCTCCATCGAACGGTTCTTCGGGATTCTCACCGAGCACTACGCCGGAGCGTTTCCGGCGTGGCTGGCGCCGGTACAGGTGATGGGCATCCCGGTGGCGGCCGAGCATGTCGGCTATCTGGAGGGCTTGGCGGTCGAGCTTCGGTCCGGTGGGGTGCGGACAGGGGTCGACGCCAGTGATGACCGGATGGCGAAGAAGATCGTCAACCACACCAACCAGAAGGTGCCGTTCCTGCTGTTGGCCGGCGACCGCGACGTCGAGGCGGGGGCGGTGAGCTTCCGGTTCGGCGACCGCAGTCAGATCAACGGGGTTCCGCGGGAGAAGGCCGTCGCGGCCATCTCGGAATGGATCAGGCACCGCCGCAATGACTCTCCCACAGCGGAATCGGTGACGATCGACGGTGACTGACGAGCAGCAGGCGATGGTCGATACCGGTATCGGGGCGCCCGACCGGCTTGAGCGGTTGTGGACGCCACATCGGATGAGCTACATCCGCGAGACTCCACAGCCGCGCGATGCGGGCCGAAACCGGCCGTTCACTGACATCCCCGCCATGACCGACGAGGACGGTCTGGTGGTGGCCCGGGGTGCACTGGTGTACGCGGTGCTCAATCTCTACCCGTACAACCCGGGACACCTCATGGTGGTGCCCTACCGGCAGGTGTCTGAGCTCGAGGATCTCACCGAAGCCGAGAGTGCCGAACTGATGGCGTTCACCCAGCAGGCGATCCGGGTGATCAAGGCGGTGTCGAGGCCGGATGCCTTCAACGTCGGGTTGAACCTGGGTAAAACCGCGGGCGGCTCGTTGGCCGACCATCTGCACATGCACGTGGTCCCGCGCTGGACGGGCGACGCGAACTTCATCACCGTCGTCGGCGAGACCAAGGTCATACCGCAGTTGTTGCGTGACACCCGCGCACTGCTCGCCGCAGAGTGGGCTGCCCGGTCGTGAGCGACTTCTACCTGCTGACCCGGGCGGCCTACACCAAACTCAGCGCGCCGCTGGCCCGAGGTGCGCTCCGGGTGGGGCTGACACCGGATTCGGTGACCATTATCGGGACCGCCGGCTCGGTGCTCGCCGCTTTGATCCTGTTTCCCGCCGGGCACCTGTTCGCGGGCTGGCTGGTGATCTGGTTCTTCGTGTTGGCCGACATGTTGGACGGTGCGATGGCGCGCGAACGCGGCGGGGGAACCCGATTCGGCGCGGTGCTGGACGCTGCCTGCGACCGGATCAGCGACGGTGCGATCTTCTGCGGGCTGCTGTGGTGGGCGGCATTCGGGCTGCGGAGTGCCTCGTTGATGGTGGCCACGCTCATCTGCCTGGTGACCTCACAGGTCATCTCGTATGTCAAAGCCCGTGCCGAAGCCAGCGGGCTCGAGGGTGGCGGTGGGCTCATCGAGCGGCCTGAGCGGCTGATCATCGTGCTGTTGGGTGCGGGCCTCTCGGACTTGCCGTTCTTCCCGATTCCGATGGCCCTTCCGGTGGCGATGTGGGTGCTGGCGGTGGCCAGCCTGGTGACCGTGGGACAGCGCGTGCACACGGTGCGGTCGTCGCCGGGAGCAACCGAGGTGATCGCCCGGCCGGGTCCGCAAACCGGCACCGACGAGCCGGGGAGCGCCCAGTGATGACGAGACCGGCGCGGGAGAGCATCACCGACTGGGGCTACGCCGCGGGCTGGCGGCTGGTGCGAGGAATGCCGGATCCGCTGGCCCGCGGTATCGCGGTTGCAGGCGCCCGCTACGCGGCCCGCGACGGCGGCCCGGTGCAGCTGCGCAAGAACCTGGCGCGGGTGATCGGTACGACGCCGGATGACGTACCGGAGTGGCTGATTCGTGCGTCACTGGCCTCCTACGCACGCTATTGGCGGGAGGCGTTCCGGCTGCCGACGATGGATCATGTGGTGCTGGCCAAGCGGCTCGATGCGGTATTCGAGGGCGCCGAGAAGTTCGATGCGGCATTGCAGGGTGGCCGCGGAGCGGTGATGGCGCTGCCGCACAGCGGCAACTGGGATATGGCCGGGGTGTGGCTGGCCCAGCACTACGGCACCTTCACCACGGTGGCCGAGCGACTCAAACCGGAATCGCTTTACCGAAGGTTCATCGAGTACCGGGAGAGCCTCGGCTTCGAGGTGTTGCCGCTCACCGGCGGTACCCGGCCCCCGATGGAAGTCCTCGCCGAGCGGTTACGGGCCAACAGGTTCGTCTGCCTGATGGCCGATCGTGACCTGACCCGGGCCGGCGTCCAGGTCGACCTGTTCGGTGAACCGACCCGGCTTCCCGCCGGTCCGGCGAGGCTGGCGATCGAGACGGGCTCGCCGCTGCATCCGGCGCACATCTACTACGAGGGCGAGGATTGCGTGGTCCGGATCGACGATGCGTTGGACACCACCTCGGGTGACGTCGGTGTCATCACCCAGGCACTGGCCGACCGGTTCGCGGTGAACATCGCCGCCCATCCCCAGGACTGGCACATGCTGCAACCCCTGTGGCTGGCCGACCTCTCCGATCAGCGCCGCGCCTACCTCGAGGGAGGCTGATGCGTATCGGGATGGTGTGCCCGTACTCGTTCGACGTCCACGGGGGAGTGCAGGCGCACGTTCTGCAACTGGCCGAGGTGATGCGAGCCCGTGGACATCAGGTCAGCGTGCTCGCCCCGGCCTCGTCACAGGTGGAGCTGCCCGACTATGTCGTCTCGGGTGGTAAAGCGGTTCCCATCCCGTACAACGGTTCGGTGGCCCGGCTGCGGTTCGGGCCGGCTACCCACCGCAGGGTCAAGAAGTGGCTTTCCGAGGGTGAATTCGATGTGCTGCACCTGCACGAGCCCAATGCGCCCAGCCTGTCGATGCTGGCGCTGATGATCGCGGAGGGCCCGATCGTCGCCACCTTTCACACCTCCACGACGAAATCGTTGGCGCTCGGTGTATTTCAGAGTCTGCTGCGGCCATGGCACGAGAAGATCGTCGGCCGCATCGCGGTGTCCGATCTGGCCCGGCGCTGGCAGATGGAGGCCCTGGGCTCCGATGCCGTGGAGATTCCCAACGGCGTCGACGTCGGATCGTTCGTCTCCGCCGGACCGCTGCCCGGCTACCCGCGTGCGGGCAAAACGGTATTGTTCCTCGGTCGCTTCGACGAACCCCGCAAGGGGATGGCGGTCCTGCTGGGTTCACTACCCGCGCTGGTCGAACGGTTTCCGGAAGTGGAGATCCTGATCGTCGGCCGGGGCGACGAGGACGAGTTGCGTGAGGATGCCGGGAGCCTGGCCGGACATCTGCGGTTCCTCGGCCAGATCGGGGATGCCGAGAAGGCCGCGGCGCTGCGCAGTGCGGACGTCTACTGCGCATCCAATACCGGCGGGGAGAGTTTCGGCATCGTGCTCGTCGAGGCGATGGCGGCGGGCTGCCCGGTGGTGGCCAGCGACCTCGACGCCTTTCGCAGGGTCCTGGTGGAGGGTGAGGCCGGCCGACTGGTACCGGTCGGGGATTCCGCGGCACTGGCTCAGGCACTGATCGCGGTACTGGCCGACGCCACGCTGCGGTCGCGCTACGTCGATGCCGGCGACGCGGCGGTGCAACGCTACGACTGGTCGGTGGTGGCCGACGAGATCATGATGGTGTACGAGACCGTGGCCGTATCCGGTTCCGCGGTGACGGTAGCGGGATGATGGCCGGCTAGTGGCCCCGGAGTTGTACTGGACTCTCACCGGCCTGCTGGTCGCTGTGCTGCTCGCGATCGCGGTGTGGGCCGTTCAGACCGCGAACCGGCTGGACCGACTGCATGTGCGCTGTGATCTGTCCTGGCAGGCGCTGGATGGTGCGCTGGCCCGCCGCTCGGTGGTGGCCCGGGCGGTGGCTGCCGACGTTCATGACGGACGCGTCGACGGGGGGCGGTTGGCCGCGCTGGCCGGGGCCGCCGAGCGCTCGTCCCGGCCCAATCGGGAGGCTTACGAGAACGAGCTGTCCACGGTGCTGGGGCTCGTCGACCCGTCGTCGATACCGGTGGCGCTGGTCGCCGAACTGGCCGATGCGGAGGCCCGGGTGCTGCTCGCCCGTCGGTTCCACAATGACGCGGTGCGAGATACCCTCGCGCTTCGGGAGCGTCGCTTCGTGCGGTTGCTGAAACTCGGCGGACGAGCCCCGCTGCCAACGTATTTCGAGTTCGCAGAGGCCGCGCAGCGGTGAATCGAGAGCAGCGGTGAATTGCCGGGTGGCGGCGCGCCCGAAACGCACCTCCGCGCGCGTCGTGCTCCTTGATGACCAGGGTGCGGTGCTGTTGTTCTGCGGTTCGGATCCGGCGATCACCGATGGCTCCGCGGCCCGATGGTGGTTCACCGTCGGTGGTCAGGTCGGGCCCGGAGAGCCGTTGGCCTCAGCCGCGGCCCGCGAACTCGGCGAGGAGACCGGCCTGCGGGTGGGTGCCGGGCGGATGCTGGGGCCGGTGTGGCGCCGGACCGCGGTGATCCGGTTCAACGGTGCGGTGCTGGCCAGCGAGGAGTTCTACTTCGTCCACCGGACCCGCCGGTTCGAGCCGTCATCGGAGTGGCGCACACCACTGGAACGGCGGTACATCCACGGACATCGTTGGTGTGACCCGGCCGCCATCGGAGAACTCGAGGCGTCCGGCCAACGGGTTTATCCGCTGCAACTGGCGGAGCTGCTCCCGGCCGCGTATCGGTTCGCCGCCGGACCGCAGGCCCCGATGGGCGGGCCGCGGGTCATCCGCTGACCAGCCGGTACGTACACGCGTCGGCGACACTCTAGAATCGGATTGCAGCAAGTGAAGGAGCGCACAGTGGACAACGGAGCGTCAGCCAACGGGTCAGCCAACGGGTCGGCCAACCACGCACAGATCGGGACGGCGCGAGTCAAGCGCGGGATGGCCGAAATGCTCAAGGGCGGCGTCATCATGGATGTGGTCACCCCCGAGCAGGCGCGGATCGCCGAGGGTGCGGGTGCGGTGGCGGTGATGGCGCTGGAGCGCGTCCCGGCCGATATCCGCGCACAGGGCGGCGTCGCCCGGATGAGCGACCCTGATCTGATCGAGGGCATCATCTCGGCGGTCAGCATCCCGGTGATGGCCAAGGTTCGCATCGGCCACTTCGTCGAAGCGCAGATCCTGCAGAGCCTCGGCGTGGACTACATCGACGAGTCCGAGGTTCTCACGCCCGCCGATTACGCCCACCACATCGACAAATGGCGCTTCACCATCCCCTTCGTCTGCGGTGCCACCAATCTCGGGGAGGCGCTGCGGCGCATCACCGAGGGGGCGGCGATGATCCGGTCCAAGGGCGAGGCGGGCACCGGGGATGTCTCCAACGCCACCATGCACATGCGCACCATCGGTGGGGAGATTCGCCGTTTGTCGGCGCTGGCGGAGGACGAACTCTACGTCGCCGCCAAGGATCTGCAGGCACCCTATGATCTGGTCGTCGAGGTGGCCCGCGCGGGCAAGCTGCCGGTGACGCTGTTCACCGCCGGCGGGATCGCCACTCCCGCCGATGCGGCGATGATGATGCAACTCGGCGCCGACGGGGTGTTCGTGGGCTCGGGTATCTTCAAGTCCGGTGACCCCGCCGAACGCGCGGCGGCCATCGTGAAGGCCACCACCTTCCATGACGACCCCGATATGCTCGCCAAGGTGTCCCGCGGGCTCGGTGAGCCGATGGTGGGGATCAACGTGGCCGACATCCCGGTCCCGCACCGGCTCGCCGAACGCGGCTGGTAGCCCGCGGCGGTGGCCATCGAGAAGATCCTCGATCTGGAACAACTTGAGGTCAACATCTACCGCGGTGGTGTGTACAACCCCGAATCAGGTTTTTTGTCAAGGACATTCGGCGGCCACATCGCCGGACAGGCATTGGTGTCCGCTGTGCGCACCGTGGACCCCGAGTTCCAGGTGCATTCCCTGCACGGTTACTTCCTGCGACCCGGCGACGGAACCAAGCCGGCTGTCTATCTGGTCGACCGAACACGCGACGGCGGCTCCTTCTGTACCCGCAGGGTCAACGCCGTCCAGAATGGCGAGGTCATCTTTTCCATGGGGGCCTCCTTCCAGACCCCCCAGGACGGTGTTGAGCATCAAGACGAGATGCCCGCGGTCGTGCCGCCCGAGGATCTCGTCGACTCCGAGGCGGGGGCAAGCCCGTTCGGCGACGGTGGCATCGCGCAGTTCGCCGAGTGGGATATTCGTCGGGTGCCGCGCGACCACGTGACCGCGTTACCCGGAAAGGCGTCGCAACAGCAGGTGTGGTTCAAACACCGGGACCCGTTGCCCGACGATCCGCTGCTGCACATCTGTGCGCTGGCTTACATGAGCGACCTCACTCTGCTGGGCTCGGCGCAGGTCAACCACGCCGAGGATCGCCCGCATCTGATGATCGCCTCGCTGGACCACGCAATGTGGTTCATGCGACCCTTCCGGACCGATGAGTGGCTGCTCTACGACCAGTTGTCGCCATCGGCGGGTGGCGGCCGGGCGCTGACCCAGGGCGCGTTGTTCAACCGGCGCGGGGACATGGTGGCCGCGGTGGTGCAGGAGGGGCTGACTCGCTATCGGCGCGGATACACTCCGCCCGGCCGTTGAGACCGCCCGCGGTCGGTGTGCTGGCCCTGCAGGGCGACACCCGTGAGCACCTCGCCGCGCTGCGCGAGGCCGGCGCTCGGACCTCGACCGTGCGTCGGCGGGCCGAGCTCGATGCTGTTGAAGCCCTGGTGATTCCGGGCGGTGAGTCCACCACCATGAGTCTGCTGTTGCGCGAGCTCGATTTGCTGGAGCCGCTGCGCGGGCGACTGGCCGCCGGGATGCCGGCTTACGGGTCCTGCGCCGGGATGATCCTGCTGGCCCGCGAGATCCTCGACGCCGGTGCGGCGGGCCGGCAGGCCTGCGCGCTCGGCGCGATCGACATGACGGTGCGGCGCAACGCCTTCGGCCGGCAGCTCGATTCCTTCGAGGAGGATGTCGAGTTCCAGGGGCTCGACGGCCCCGCGCATGCGGTCTTCATCCGCGCGCCGTGGGTTGAGCGGGTCGGGGATGGGGTACAGGTGCTCGCCCGTGCGGGCCGGCATATCGTCGCGGTACGCCAGGGGTCGGCGCTGGCCACCGCGTTCCACCCCGAGGTCACCGGCGATCGGCGCGTCCACAAGCTGTTCGTCGATATCGTCACCGGCCGGACAGAGCCGGGCGCAGGCGCCACGTAAACTCGTCACGTCACGATCCCGGCGGGAAGGGTGGGCCGGGAAGAGGAGAGCGGGAGATATGAGCGGCCATTCCAAATGGGCTACCACCAAGCACAAGAAGGCCGTCATCGACGCCAAGCGCGGCAAGATGTTCGCCAAGCTGATCAAGAACATCGAGGTTGCGGCCCGCGTCGGCGGCGGTGACCCCAATGGCAACCCCACCCTGTGGGATGCCATCCAAAAGGCCAAGAAGTCGTCGGTACCCAACGACAACATCGAGCGGGCCCGTAAACGCGGCGCCGGCGAGGAAGCCGGCGGTGCGGACTGGCAGAACATCACCTACGAGGGTTACGGACCCAACGGGGTGGCGGTTCTCATCGAATGCCTGACCGATAACCGCAA
>JAHZJY010000204.1 GCA_022600695.1 Actinomycetes bacterium
ACCACGACCTCGACCTGCACCCCGGCCTGCGAAGCGCGGTAGAGGCCGTCGATGATCTCCTCATCGACGATCGCATTGGCTTTAACCCGGATTCGTCCCTGGCCGGTATGCCGGTGTGCCTCGACCTCGCGCCCGATGCGCTCCAGGATGCCCTTGCGGATGCCCTCGGGGGCAACCAGCAGATTCCGGTACCCCACCTTGCGGGAGTATCCGGTCAGCGAGTTGAACAGGTCGGTCAGGTCGGCGCCGATATCGGGCGCGGCGGTCAGCAGGCCGACATCTTCATAAAGCCGAGCGGTCTTCGGGTTGTAGTTACCCGTACCGATATGGCAATAGCGCCGGATGGTGGACCCCTCACGGCGAACGACCAGGCAGGTCTTGCAATGTGTCTTCAACCCGACAAGGCCGTAAACGACATGTACGCCCGCGTCCTCCAGCGCTCGCGCCCACTTGATATTGGCCTGCTCGTCGAAGCGCGCCTTCAACTCGACCAGCGCCACCACCTGCTTTCCGGCGTCGGCGGCTTCGATCAGGGCGTTGACGATGGGGGAGTCACCGGATGTTCGGTAAAGGGTCTGCTTGATGGCCAGGACATCAGGATCGGCCGCAGCCTGTTCGATGAAACGCTGCACGCTGGTGGAGAACGATTCGTAGGGATGGTGCACCAGCACATCGGCTTCGCGCAGGGTGGCAAAAATGCTCTTACCCTCGCGGTCGGCGAAGGCAGGATGGGTGGTGGGCACGAACGGCCGCTCCTTCAGTGCCGGGCGGTCGACGCCGTACACCTGCCATAGTGATTTCAGGTCAAGCAATCCCGGCACCTGCACCACGTCGCCCGGGTCAACGTCGAGTTCCCGCAGCAACAATCCCAACATGTGCTCACTCATGTTGCCGGAGACCTCAAGTCGAACCGGCGGTCCGAACCGCCGCCGCGCCAGCTCCCGTTCCAGCGCCTGCAGTAGATCCTCGTCACGGTCTTCGACGTCCATGTCGGCATTGCGGGTAATTCGGAAGGCGTGCCGTTCGACGATCTCCATACCGGGGAACAGCGCCGGCAGGAATGCGCCGATGAGTTCCTCCATCGGAAGGAACCGGACGGTCTCGATCTCGCCGACGGTGCTGTCGAGCCGGATGAATCGGTCGACGTTATCGGGCACCTTCACCCGGGCGAAGTGTTGTCCGCCGTCGTCCGGCGACTTGACTGTCACAGCCAGGTTGAGACTCAGCCCGCTGACGAAGGGGAAGGGGTGGGCGGGGTCGACGGCGAGAGGGGTCAGGACGGGGAAGACCTGGTCGTTGAAGTACCTCGACAGCTCGCCGCGATCGGACTCGGGAATATCGCTCCACCGGACGAACTCGATACCCTCCTCGGCCAGTGCCGGGCGCACAGACTCCATGAAAACCTGGGCGTGCCGCACGGCCAACTGCTGGGTGCGCTCAGCGACCAGGCGCAGCTGTTCGCCGGGGGTCAGGCCGTCGGCTGATCGGACCTTGAGCCCCATTTCGTCGCGGCGCTTGAGACCGGCGACTCGCACCATGTAGAACTCGTCGAGATTCGAGGCGAAAATCGCGAGGAACTTCGCCCGGTCCAGAAGCGGCAGCGAGGTGTCGGCCGCCAACGCAAGCACTCGGGCGTTGAAGTCAAGCCAGCTCAGTTCCCGGTTCAAGTACCTGTCGTCCGGCATCGGGTTGTCCACCGTGGCCGCGGTGGCGGCGGGCGGGGCTTCCGGCGCCCGGTCTTCGACGCGGCCGTCGGCCTCTGGCAGGCGGGAGGGTGTCTCCGTCTCGGTCATGGAAATATCTTCCCCCATTACGGGCGGGCGCGGCCCGTTGCGGACGAATAGTTGGTGAACTCGATGCCGCAGCGGTCAGCCCGGCAATCGGCGCGTCACTGCTCGGCGAGTGCGGCGGCGGTTGTCGGCCCGACGCCCAGCAGGCGCGCGTCGGCAAGATCCTGCGGGGTGTCGATATCACAACGCAGGCCGGGCCAGGCGCCGGCGAGTTCCATCGCGCCGCCCTGTCGATGCCGCCGTGCCGAGTCGGTCCCGAACATCGGGTTCAGCGGCACACCGAGAGCGATCAGAGCGGAGGTACCGCTGCCCTGCCGGTCAGCGACGAAGCTGCGCGGATACGACCGGGCAGCGGTCAGCGCCGCACCGAGCTCGCCAGGCAGCAGTGCGGGCAGATCGCCCTGGAGCACAGCGATATCGGGTGATCGTTGTAGTTCGGCCGCGATCAGGATCGCGTTGTTCAGTGGGTCCGGATGGTTCGCGGGGGTGGGATCGTCGACCGTGGTCGCTCCGAGATCCCGGGCGGCGGTGGCGGCGGTCGGATCAGGAGTCACCACCGTGATCGATGCGACGGTGTCGACCGCCCGCACCGCGGCGAGAGTGTCAATCAGCATGGCTAGCACGACGCGTTCCCGCTCCGGCGCGGAAAACAGTTCCGACAGCCGGGACTTGGCCACCGTGAGCCGCTTGACCGCGATGATCACGCTGACGTCAGGGGCACCGCTCATGCGGGTCATCCTGCCAGTGCCCGCGGTACGAGCCGCCACGACCGGGCTCCGATACTAAGTTGAACGGATGGGCTACTCGGTGGGGACCGCGGCGGTGATGGGAGCCGGCGCCTGGGGTACCGCGCTGGCCAAGGTCCTGGCCGACGCGGGAACCGACGTGCGGCTGTGGGCCCGTCGTCCGGAGATCGCTGCGGAAGTCAATGATGCCCACACCAACACCCGATACCTGCCCGGCATCACGCTGCCCGGCCCGATCCGGGCCACGTCGGACCCGGGTGAGGCCCTCCACGGAGTCGGAACTGTCCTGCTCGGTGTGCCGTCGCAGGCCCTGCGGCGCAATCTCGAGCAGTGGCGTGGCAGCCTTGACGACGGTGCCACGCTGGTCAGCCTCGCCAAGGGGATCGAACTTGGCACGCTGATGAGGATGAGCCAGGTGATTGTCGCGGTCACCGGGGTGGACCCAGGCCAGGTCGCCGTGGTGTCCGGACCCAATCTGGCTGCTGAGATCGCCGCCGAACAACCCGCCGCGACCGTCGTGGCGTGCCCGGATCGTGGTCGGGCGGTGATCCTGCAGCGGGCGCTGAGCACCGCATACCTGCGGCCGTATACGAACTCCGATGTGGTGGGCACCGAGATCGGTGGTGCGTGCAAGAACGTCATCGCGCTGGCCTGCGGGATGGCGGCCGGGGTGGGCCTCGGGGAGAACACCGCTGCGGCCATCATCACCCGCGGGCTGGCCGAGATCATCCGGCTGGGGATGGCGCTGGGTGCCGAAACAACCACACTGGCCGGATTGGCCGGGGTGGGCGACTTGGTGGCCACCTGTACCTCACCGCGGTCGCGCAACCGCGGTTTCGGCGTCCACCTGGGCTGCGGCGCCACCCTCGAAGAGGCTCAACGGGCCACCGGCGGCCACGTCGCCGAAGGGGTCAGCTCCTGTTCGTCGATCCTCGCACTGGCCTCAAGCTGTGGCGTCGAGATGCCGCTCACCGACGCCGTCTACCGGGTATGCCACGAAGGGCTATCCGTCGACGAAGCCGTCGCATTGCTGCTGGGACGCAGCACCAAACCGGAATGAGCGAGCGCTACGGGGACTCCACCCGCGCCGTCAAAGCGGTCGATTCCGACGCGATTCCGGGTCAGCCTTTAGGGCATGTCCCGGTCCCGGCGTCGGCCTTCCACCTTTCGGCGGAGGAGGGCACCGAGGAGCACGTCTACGGTCGGTCGTCCAATCCGGTCTGGATGCGGCTGGAAACCGCGCTGGCGCGGCTGGAGGAGGCCACCACCGCGTTGTGTTTCGGATCCGGCATGGCGGCCGTCACCGCCGCACTGCGGGTGCTGTGCCGCCCGGCTTCGGTGCTGGTGGTACCTGCCGACGGCTACTACCAGGTCCGCCGCTACGCGGCGGAAAGCCTTGTTCCGCTGGGTGTCACGGTGCACGAGGCGGCAACGGACCAGCTCTACGATGCTGCCGGGCAGGCCGATGTGGTGCTCGCCGAGACGCCGGCCAACCCGGGTCTGGACGTTGTGGATCTGCATCGGCTGGCGGGCATCTGCCATCGCCGCGGCGCACGCCTGATTGTCGACAACACGACCGCAACCCCGCTCGGCCAGCAACCGTTGTCCCTCGGCGCGGACCTGGTGGTGGCGAGCGCGACCAAAGCGCTTGCCGGACACAGCGATCTGATCGCCGGGTATGTCGCGGGCAGCCAACCCGAACTGATGGCGGCGCTGGAGCGGGAGCGGCTGTTGAGCGGGCCCGTTCTCGGCGCGTTCGAAGCCTGGTTGTTGCTGCGCAGCATCGGCAGCTTCGGACTGCGGTTCGACCGGCAGTGTCAGAACGCGCTGGCACTGGCCACCGCCCTGCGGGGCCACCCGAGGGTGCGTTCGATCCGGTATCCCGGTCTGCCGGGCGATCCCGCGTACGACGTGGCGGTCGGTCAGATGCGCCGATTCGGCGGATTACTGTCAGTCGAACTCGACACCGCCGATGCCGTCCACGCGCTCGTTCACCGCAGCGAGCTCCTCGTAGCGGCCACCAGCTTCGGTGGTCTGCACACCTCAGTGGACCGAAGGGCGCGCTGGGGCGACGCGGTGCCGGACGGGTTCGCCCGTATCTCGACGGGTATCGAGGACACCGACGACCTGATTGCCGACGTCCTC
>JAHZJY010000205.1 GCA_022600695.1 Actinomycetes bacterium
CCGTCGCGGCGGCCACCCTGGCAGCGGTAACCGGCACGGCGGCCGCGGGGGTGGTGCTGATGCGTTGCCGGGCCTCGCGGCGGATGGTGTTCGCGGCGGCGGCCTCAAAGACGGCTGTCGGGGGTGCCGGCGACTGGGGATCCGGTGCAGCGACCGGTGCCGGTGCGGTGGCGACCAGGCTGGTGGCCGCGCTCGGGATCGGCGGCTTCGGTTGCGTGGAGCGGGCGCTGGCCGTGGCCGCCGGCCGGGGTGCGGACGTGACGACGGTCCGCGCGGCCATCGTCGCCGACCGCGCGGTTGCCGCGGTCGTGCCGCGGTCCGCACCAACCTCCGCCCGGACTGCGGATCGGCGGGGTGCGGGCGGCGCGTCGGCTGACTTCCCGGACCGCGATGCGGACGAGGACCCGGAAGATGACCCGGACTCCGCCGGCGCTGCCTGGGTCGGTGCCGAGGTGGCGAGGCCGAGAACGGCCCCCACTCCGAATGTCGCCGCCAAACCGCCCACCCGTCCGACGAATCCTGACGCATTCATGGCACGGAGCATAGCGGGATGCCTTCGGGGATTATCGGTGGCCGGATTTGGCTTCGGCACGGTGCGCCGGTAGGTTCTAGCCCGCCCGAAACAGCTTGCAGAGAGTGAACTATGCGCACCCCCTACCGGACCCGCAGCCGCACGGTCGGCCCGCACCGCGACCTGCGTGCCCGACGGGTGCTGCGCCCGGTCGCCGGGCAGTGTTTCGAGATCGTGGTCCGCCCGGAGGGTAATCGTTGGATCATCACGATCCCGGAGATCGACGACACCGCCGAGGCGCGTACCCGGGCCGCCGTCGAGTTGGCCGCCCGCGAGCGCATCGCGGCGCGGACCGGAATCCCGCTGGGCTATATCTCGGTCTGGGTCCGCGACTGAGGGCCTCGGGCGGGTCCGGTTTCGGCCGGGCGACCCTCGCCACACCATTGCGACCAGGAGCCCGGGAACAGTGCAGCGTTCACCCCGGCAGCCCCGAACGCGGCCAGCACGACTGATGCCGTGACTCCGGAACCGCAGTAGACCCCGATCCTGCTGGTGGGTCCGATCCCCGATTCGGTCAGCAGCGCGGTCAGTTCGGTGGTGGGCAGGAACGCTCCGCCGGCACCGAGCACCGCGGTCCCGGGCAGGTTGCGGGCGCCGGGAATATGTCCGGCGACCGGATCGACGGGCTCGGTCTCGCCACGGAACCGCTCCGGGGCACGTGCGTCCAGCAGGATGATCGCCGCATCGGTGGCGGTCTGCTCGGCGGTCAGCGTCGCGTGACCCCCCGTGTGGAGGTCATCATGGCTCACGGTGACATCGCCGGGTGCCGGGATCACTTCACCGGTTTGCAGCGCTCCCCCCGCGGCCACCCAGGCTGACAGGCCGCCGTCGAGGATGCGCACATCGCGCAGGCCGGCCGCCGTGAGAACCCACCAGGCCCGCGAGGAGCCCGCACGGTTCCAGTCGTCGTAGATGACAACCGGCTGGTTCTCCGCTATCCCCCACCGGCGGGCGGCCGCCTGGACCGCCGGGCCGGTAGGCAGCGGATGTCGGCCGCGGTCGCGGCGGGTGTGATCGCTGAGATCATCCTCCAGCGACACGTACACCGCACCCGGCAGGTGGCCGTCCAGATAAGACCGATGACCGTCGGGCCGGTCAAGTCGCCAGCGCACATCGAGGATGGCCGGCGGCCGCCCGGTACCGATCCGTCCGGCTAATTCGGCGGGGCTGATCAGAACGGTGCCCCGGTCGCTCGTAGCGCTTCCCGGTACCACTCAGACCTGCAGCGTCGGAGCGGATTCGAATTGCCCGAAGTCGATCTGGGCCGCTGGATTCGCCAGCGCGGTGACAACCCCGATACCGAACGGCCCGCGATCGTCGAAGAGTGTCGAGTTGCCGACCGAGACGCCGTCGGCGCACCAGTGCGCATCGGCCTGCAGCCCGATGTGATCTCCGGTCGGCAGCCGTGACAATGCCACCGTCAGATCGCCGTTGATGTAGCCGATACCTCGGGTGCCGAGGTTGGTCACCAGGCTGGTCGCCTCGGCGGCCACGACGGTACGCACGAACGGGCTGGCCGGGTGTCCGGCTACCACCTCGGCGACGCGGTGATAGACCCGTTTGCGAGAGGTGTTCTGGTGTGCGGCGACACCGTCGCCCATCCCCGGCGAGCCACTCCAGCCGACGTCGTCACTGCCCACGAGGTACGTGGCAGCGCTCGCTCCCGCCCCGGCCGGCGGGGAGAACGAGGCCTCGGGGGCAAGCCACTCCCGACCCGGCGGTGGCTCCGATATCCGGTACTGGACCATGGTGGCGCGGGCCACGACGACCCCGTCCTGCAGGATGTCGCAGTCGGTGGTGCGGACTCGTCGGCCGTCACGAACCATCCTGGTCCGGACACCGGTCGGCAGCCTGCGTGCGGCCCGGAACAAATCCGCGGTGAACCGGGTCGGCAGGAAGCCCTCGACACCGAACTCGCGTTCCAGCGTCCAGGCCGCCAGCCCGACCAGGGCCGGTCCGTTGACCATCTCCTCGGACCACCCGCTGCGCGCGTATTCGGTTGGCTCGAAGACACCGTCACCGCGGACGAACAGAGCCTGACCCATGACCACCCCGGCATCCTCGCATATTCCTTAGACCCCATAATCAAGATGGGTTCGGGGCAGCGGAAGGGGTGCGCGGTGTCGGCTGCCGAGGGGACCGGTTCCGGATCCCTGGACCGCGCCGGGCCGCGGCCGGCGCTACTGGTGGGGACGATGAGCGTGGTGGCGCTGACGGTTGCCGTGCTGCAAACCGGCGTCGTCCCGATCTTGGGGGTAATGGCCCGTCAACTCGATGCCTCCACCGTCGAGGTGAGCTGGACGGTGACGGCGAACCTGCTGACGGCGACGTCAACGACTCCCCTCATCGTCCGCCTGGCCGACCTGTACATCAAGAAGCACGTGCTGCTCATCGTGTTGGCTGTCGTGCTGGCCGGTTCGCTGCTGGCGGCCATGACGGCGTCGTTGCCGCTACTGATCCTGGCCCGGGTGCTGCAGGGGGCCTCGTTCTCGCTCTACCCGATCGGGGTGTCGATCCTGCGGGAGGAACTACCGGCCGGCCGGCTGATGGGAGCGATGGCGGTGCTGTCCGGCGTGCTCGGCTTCGGCGGCGGCATGGGTCTGGTCATCACCGGGCTGCTGATGCGCGGTGACGCCGCGTATCAGCGGACCTTCTGGTTCACCGCGGTGTTCATGGTGCTGGTGATCCTCGCCGCCGTGGTCGTCGTGCCCCGGCGCCCACGTTCGACGACCGGGTCGGTGGACTGGGCCGGGGCGGCCGGACTGGGTGTTGGCCTGTCGTTGTTGCTGCTGGCGATCACCCAGGGCGGTAGTTGGGGATGGGGCTCGGGCCGGACCATTGGGACCGCTATTGCCGGAACGGCCGCTCTCGGGTTGTGGTGGTGGTGGGAACGGCGCTGCCCGCAGCCCCTGGTCTCCACCGAGATGCTCACCCGGCGGCCGATTCTGTTGACCAATATCGCCACAGTCGCGGTGGGGATGTGTTTGTACTTCGGGTTTCTGGGTCTGACCACTTTCGTTCAGACGCCGACCGCTGCCGGGTACGGATTCGGCGCCTCCGTGTTGAAGGCCAGCGTGGTCTTCCTGCTGCCGGGCGCATTCGCCGGGTTCCTCGCCGCGCTGGTCAGCGGCCGTTATATCGACCGCTTCGGGGCCCAACGGGTGCTCATGATCAGTACCACCATCGGGATCGCCGGTTTCGGGACTCTCACCGTTGCCCACTCGGCGGTCTGGCAGGTGATCGCTGCGGGCATCTTGATCAACACCTACATCAGCCTGGCCTACGGCGCCTTGCCGGCACTGGTGGTACGCGAGGTCGAGCCCGCCGAGACCGGTGTCGCCACGAGCGTCAATGCCATCGCCCGAACCGTCGGCGCGTCGACGGCCGCGGCGCTGGTTGCGGTTCTGTTGAGCCGTAACGGCGCCGGTTTTCCGCCGGAGAGCAGCTACACCGTCATCTTCGGGCTCGGCGCGGTGATGGCGCTGACCGCACTTCTGCTGATCGCCTTCAGCAGACCGCGCCTGCGGGAGATCAAGACGATCGAGGAGATCAGTGACTCGCGTGCGATGAACCACGAGTGGGGTTGAGTCCGGTACGCGATAATCGGCCCATGGCTCGTGTGTTGACCGGATTGCTCGCCGCGGCACTGACAGCCGGTGTGGCGGTCGCCGCGCCGGCCGGCGCCTCCGCCAAGTGGGCGCTGAACGGGACGTTCACCGCCACCTCCAACGGCGAGTGGTCGCGCACCAACGACGTGTTCGTCAAGCAGGTCAGTGTCCGCGCGGTCTGGACCATAGCGTCGGAATGCAGCTACCCCACCGAGTGCACCGGAACGGTGACCAGCAATCAGGGCTGGACGGCGCCGATCTA
>JAHZJY010000206.1 GCA_022600695.1 Actinomycetes bacterium
GGAGGGACTCGAACCCACACGCTCTTTCGAGCACCGGCACCTAAAGCCGGCGTGTCTGCCAGTTTCACCACACCCGCAAAGTGCGCAGAGCCTATCTCACGGCGCGTACGCCGAATCGGTTGCGGGATGGCGACCGAGCATGTGAAGGTGCCCACGGGCCCGAAGTCAGGGACTTGAGATCGCTACATGAAGGGCGCGGCCATGGGCGCGAGAAGCACAGCAGCAACACTGACGACAACACTCCTCGCAGCCGGCGCGCTGGGCACCGCCCTTTCTGCACCGGCCGAGGCCAGCTGCGCCTCGGCGTTCGGGTTGTTCAGCACCGACCCGGACCGCTGCACCAGCAGCCCACTGGGTATCGCCATCGCGATCGGCGAGAATGCCGGGGCCCGGGCGGCGAGCCTCCTCGGTATCGCGTTCGCCGCCGGTCCGGACTCCGTCGCCGACGCCTCGAGTGGCGCTCTCAACATCGCCGTGCAATTGGGCGCCAACGGCGCCGCGGTGGCCGATGGTTTCTTGAACTTCGCAGCGAACGTCTCGCTGGGCACGACGGTGCCGGGCGGGTCCGAGGTCAGGGCCCAGGGCGGATTCGGCAACATCGCGATCAACCTGTTCGGCGATGGAACCGAACTCCCTGACGAGGGCCTGTCGGTCGTCGCCGACGGGATACTGAATGTCGCGCTGAATCTCGGCGGGAGGAACAACGCAGTGCTGGCCGGCCGCAACGGAGACAACGGCACCCTCAACGCGGCGGTCAGCATGATGGGCACCAGGAGCAACGTCGTCGCAGCGGACGGATTCCTCAACGGCGCCGCCCAACTCGGCGGCACCGACAACCGCGCTTTCGCCTCCAACGGGACAGCGAACGTCGCCGCTCAACTCGGCGGCACCAACAACGAGGTCTACGCGCGGAACGGGGCCGCCAACGCCGCAGCCCAGATGGGCGGCTCCGACAACCAGGTCTACGCGCAGAACGGGGCCGCCAACGCGGCCGCTCAGGCCGGGGGCACCGGTAATGTCGTCCGCACCGCCAACGGGTCGGCCAACGCCGCAGCCCAGATCGGCGGAGACGACAACCGCGTCGAAGCCGGCGGGGACGGCGGGGCCGATGGTTACTTCACCGCGGCGTTCAGCATCCTGAGCAGCGGGCAGGGGGCACTTCAGGAGAACACCGTGCTGGCCGGACCCGGCCCGCTGTCGGTTGCCGGATCCATCGGGCAGGATTCGGCAACCGTCGTCCAGAGCGGACCCGGTATCAACATCAACCGGTCCTCGGCGGCGGCGCGCCGGGCAGCGGCGCGGTCCCGGCCGGCGACTGTCGCCGGGACCGCGGCCACGACGGCAAAGGCCCCCGGCGCCGCGACGGCCAGGACATCGGGCCGCCGCTGAGTGTCCTGTGAGGAGCACAGCGGGCGGGAATTCGGGCCGCCGCGGTGATGCCCGCCCCCCTCAGACGGTACCGTCTTGATGTGCCCATGCGCCGCCGCCGCAAGTACGGCCTGCTGGTCTTGGCGATCGTCGCCGCGGCCGGCTGCCTGGCGCTGGGCTGGTGGCAGCTGAGTCGCTGGGAGTCGAACTCGGGCAGCTTCCAGAACCTGGGCTACGCCCTGCAGTGGCCGCTGTTCGCCGGGTTCTGCCTCTACGCCTACCGCAAGTTCGTCCGCTACGAGCAGGCCCCGCCGGACCCGCCCAGCGCCACCGATGCCGTCACCGAGATTCCGGCCGGCCTGCTGCCGGAAAGACCGGCAGTCAGCGACCGACCCACCGACGCCACGCTGCTCGAATACAACACTTACCTCGCTGAACTTGCGAAAGCGGATCACGCCGCCGAAGACGCCGACCAGAACAGGACAACCGCATGACCGCGCCCGACACCCCACCGATCACCCCGGTCGAGAAGATCCGGTCGGCGCTGAACGGCTATCGGGTGCTGGCCTGGATGACCGGTATCTGGTTGATCGCCCTGGTCTACGAGATGGTGCTGAAATACATCGTCAAGGTGGACAATCCGCCGAACTGGATCGGAGTGGTGCACGGCTGGGTGTATTTCGTGTACCTGCTGTTCACCGCCAACCTCGCGGTCAAGGTGCGCTGGCCGATCTCCAAGACCATCGGGGTCCTGCTGGCCGGCACGGTTCCCTTGCTGGGCATCATCGTCGAGCAGGTTCAGACCCGGGAGATCAAGGACCGGTTCAACCTCTGACCAGCTCCCGCAACGACGGCACCAGCAGTTCGAGTGCGCGCCCGCGGTGCGAGACTGCGTCCTTCTCCGCCGGAGGCAACTGCGCGGCGCTGCGGGCCCCGCCGTCCGGAACGAATACCGGGTCATACCCGAAACCGCCGTCGCCCAATGGCTCCCGGGCGATCACCCCTGGCCAACGGCCGCGCACCACGGTGACATCACCTGGGCCGGTCCCGGACACCAGCGCGCACGCCGAGACGAACGCCGCCTGCCGCCGGGTGTCGGGGACATCGCCGAGTTGGGCGAGCAGCAGCGAGTAGTTGGCGGTGTCATCGCCGTGCCCGCCGGCCCACCGGGCCGAGAGCACCCCGGGCATCCCGTTCAGCGCCGTCACCTCCAGGCCGGAATCGTCGGCCAGCGTCGGCAGACCGGTGGCGGCGAACCCGTCGCGGGCCTTGGCGATCGCGTTCTCCTCGAACGTCGCGCCGGTCTCGGGGGCCTCGTCATAGGGCGCCACGTCGTCGAGGGCCACCAACGTCAGCCCGGTGACGCCCGCCGCGTCGAGCACCCGGTGCAGCTCAGCGAGCTTTTTGCGGTTACGACTGGCGACCAGCAGCCGGGTCATCGCGCGCTCAGCTGCCGAACGCCTTCTTCGGCGGCGGCCCGTCCGGAAGCACCCCCGGGTAGGGCAGCGCCAGGGCGTCGCGCTGGATGGCGAACAGCCGATCGCAGGACGCCAGGGCGGCGTCGAGCATCTTGTCCAGCGTGGAGCGCGGGAAGGTGGCACCCTCGCCGGTGCCCTGGATCTCCACCAGGGTTCCGGTGTCGGTGGCCACCACGTTCATATCCACCTCGGCGCGGGAGTCCTCCTCATAGGGCAGGTCGACGCGCACCCGGCCGTCGACCACCCCGACGCTGACCGCGGCGATCGCACACGACAGCGGCCTGGGATCGGAGAGCTTGCCGGCCGCGGCCAGGTAGGTGACCGCATCACAGAGCGCCACATAGGCCCCGGTGACGGCCGCGGTGCGGGTGCCGCC
The DNA here is from genome assembly GCA_022600695.1 of Actinomycetes bacterium. Lineage (GTDB taxonomy): Bacteria > Actinomycetota > Actinomycetes > Mycobacteriales > Mycobacteriaceae > Mycobacterium. Next base: position 3,223 of record JAHZJY010000206.1, read on the forward strand.
GTCGGCTTGGAGCACATCGCAGTCCACAGCGATGGTGTTCTCCCCCAGCGCCGCCAGGTCGATACAGGCCCGCAACGAACGCCCGACCAGACGGCTGATCTCCTGGGTGCGTCCGCCCAGTCGGCCCTTCACCGACTCCCGATCGGACCGGGTGTGGGTGGCCGCGGGCAGCATCGCGTACTCGGCGGTGAGCCAGCCCAGTCCGGAGCCCTTGCGCCACCGCGGCACGCCCTCGTTGACGCTCGCGGTACACATCACCCGGGTTTCACCGAAAGCCACCAGAACCGAACCGGCCGGGTGCGAGGTGAAGCCGCGGGTGATGACCACGGGCCGCAGCTCGTCGTCTTCCCGGCCATCCTGTCGTGAAGTCACGGGGAAACACTATCCCGCCTCCGATGTGGCTCTATCGGCCACGCCGGGCCGGATGGCCTCCTGAAACTCGCGGTCAACTCCACCCCGGACAAACATGACGGTCGGCTGACCGATATCCGGTCGCTATCGACGCGGCCGCACGACGATGGCCACAATCACATGTGCCGCGAATGGGAGTCCAGGACGCGCTGTGGCTGGAGATGGACCGGCCGACCAATGTCATGGTTGCCGATGTGGCGGTGTGGACCGCCGAGCCGCTGAACTTCGACCGGCTGCAGGCGGCACTCACCGAGCGGCTCGTCGAGCGCTTCCCGGTGTTCCGCAGTCGAGCGGTCCGCGACATCGACGGTCACTGGTGCTGGGAGCCCGACCCGGACTTCGACATCGACGATCACCTCAGCGCCGCCACCCTGCCCGACCCCGACGACCCGCGGTGCATGCACGCGCTTGTCGCTGCGCACCGCACCGAGGCACTCGACCGCGACCGGTCGCTGTGGCGGGTGATCTGGGTGGACCGCTACCGCGGCGGCAGCGCCATCATTCTGCGGAGCCACCACGCGGTGGCCGACGGGATGCGCATGGTCCAGCTGGCGATGAGCTTGTTCGACGCCGCCCCCGACGGCGGGGCGATCCTGGGCCCCGGCGTGGCTCAGTACGCCGCATCGCCGGAGCCGGCCCGGGCAGCACCGTTGCGGCGGCTGCGAAGCGTCGCCGCCGAATCCACCACGGTCGCCCGGCCGGCCGGCCGGCTGCCGGCAAAGGCTCCGCGCCCGCGCACCGCCCGATTGGGCCGCTTCGCGTTGTGGAACCCGTTGGGCGCGCTGCATTCTGCGGCATCTGCCCTGCGCCGTGCGGCGGCGGCGCGGCGCCGGGCCCTGCCCGCCGGCGGCACGCTGAACGCTGTCCTCGCCGCCGCTCCCGGTTACGCTGACACCGTCCGCAAGTTCGTCCTCGGCACCCGTAACGACGTGACCATCTGGACCGGAACGGCAAGCGGCTCCAAAGGGGTCTCCTGGTCGCCGCCGCTGTCGCTGCCCGCGGTGAAGGCCGTTGCCAAGGCCCACGCCTGCACCGTCAACGACGTCCTGGTGGCGACCGTCGCCAGTGCGCTGCACGACTATCTGCAAACGCAGAACGCACACTGCGCCTCGGTGGCGTTCATGGTGCCGGTCAACCTCAAGCGACTCGATCTGAGCCTGCCGGAGACCCTGGGCAACGAGTTCGCCCTCGTGCAACTGGAGTTGCCCACCGGCGAATCCGACCCCGTCGCCGTGCTCACCACCGCCCGGCGGCGGATGAACCGGATCAAGAGCGGCAACGAGGCCGCCGTCGCCTTCAGGCTGCAGGAGGCGATCGCCGGAATGAGCCGCACTCTCTACGAGACATCGGTGGAGTTGTTCACCAACCGCACGCTGGGAGTGCTTACCAATGTGCCCGGACCGCCGATCCCGGTCTATCTGGCCGGTGCGCTGGTGGAGGGCATCGCCGGCTGGGCCCCGGTTTCCGGCGACCAGCCGATGAGCTTCAGCATCTGCAGCTACAACGGCGACGTCGTGGTGGGCATCGCCTGCGACACCGAACTGGTACCCGGTTACGAGACCATCGTCAACGGCTTCGCCGCCGCCTTCGACCGGTTGGTCGCCAAGACTCCCGGAGTCGACATCATCGCCGGCGACTTGCGCAGCCGTCGCTGACCCACGGGGACCCCGGCCCGGCGCGCCCAACACGGGCGCCTCCGACATGCCGGTCGCGGGTGTTCAGCCCGCGGGGATGTCGACGACCTCCCCCGCGACCACCGCGCGCACCGGTCCGTCGAATTCGGCCGCGGCCTCGTTGATCACGTCCTCGCGGGACGTCCACGGCGGGATGTGAGTCAGTAGGAGTTCGCCTACCCCGGCACGTTGGGCGGCCTGACCCGCTTCCGTTCCCGAAAGATGCAGGTGCGGCGGCCGATCCGGTGAGTCGGTCCAGGACGCCTCACACAGGAAGATATCCGCATCGCGAGCCAGCTCGACCAGCGCCTCGCACGCCCCGGTATCGCCGCTGTAGACCAGCGTCGCGCCTTCAGGATCGGTGATTCTCAACCCGAACGACTCGACCGGATGCGTCACCAGCCGGGGCAACACGGTCAGCCCGCCGAGTCGGACCGGCTCCCCGTCGCTCCAGCTGCGCACGTCGAAGATATCGGTGAAATCATCGAAATCCCCACCCGACGGTGCCGATGCCGCCGCCAACCGGGTCCAGGTGTCGCTGGGGCCGTACATGATTCCGCGTTCGGTCGCCGGGACCGGGTGGTACCGCCGCCAGACGAACAGCCCGGGCAGATCAAGGCAGTGGTCGGCATGCAGGTGGGACAACAGCACGTGAACCTTGTTGGGATCGGCATGGCCCTGCAGCGCCCCGAGCACTCCCCCGCCGAAGTCGATGACCAGTGGCGGGGTGTCGTGGGCGGTCAGCAGATATCCCGACGCCGGCGAATCAGGCCCGCCGACGCTGCCCGAGCACCCCAGGACCGTCAGTCGCACATCGGCAAGCTTGCCACGTTACGGGTGGGGAAACTGGTGCTTTCCACGCGTCAGGCTGACGGGCTGGGGCTGTGCACCCCGGTGACGACCGGGCCGAGGAACCGCGCCGCCAGGGCGGTGAACGCCTCCGGGTCACCGGTCGCCTCGAATATCCGCGCCGGCGCCGGCACCGCCCGGTTCTCCGGGTGCGGACGCAGCAGGTCGCGTTCGGTGAGCACTCGCAGCAGATCCTTGGCCGTTTCCTCCGCGCTGGACACCAGGGTGACGGACTCGCCCATCACCAGTTGGATCACCCCGGACAGCAGCGGGTAGTGCGTACAGCCCAGGACCAGGGTGTCGACCTCGGCCCGCTGCAGCGGTTCCAGGTAGCCCTCGGCCAGGCCCAGCACCTGCCGCCCGCTGGTGACCCCGCGTTCCACGAAATCGACGAAACGCGGGCAGGCCACCGCGGTCACCTCGACGTCGCGGGCCGCGGCGAAAGCGTCCTGATAGGCGTGTGAGGAGATGGTGGCCCGGGTGCCGATGACGCCGATGTGCCCGGTGCGGGTGGTCGCCACCGCACGCCGGACCGCCGGCAGGACCACCTCGACGACGGGCACGTCGTAGCGTTCCCGGGCGTCGCGCAGGCAGGCCGCCGACGCGGTGTTGCATGCGATGACCAGGGCCTTGACCCCGCGATCGACCAGATCGTCGCCGATGGCCAGGGCGTGCGCGCGAACCTCGGGGATGCTCAGCGGGCCGTACGGCCCGTGCGCGGTGTCACCGACATAGATGACGTCCTCGTCGGGCAGTTGGTCGATGATCGACCGGGCCACCGTCAACCCGCCGACACCGGAGTCGAAGATGCCGATCGGCGCGTCGAGGGCGCTCACGCCGCCGGCCCGGGCAGCCGGCCGGTCTTGCGGCGCTGCCGGGCGTCGCGCTCCGGACCGGACAGCCAGTAGGCGGCCAGCACGCCGGCGATCGCCCCGCACAGGTGGCCCTGCCAGGAAACCCCGCCGCAGCGATCCAGCACCGGCACCGCCCCCCACAGGATGCCGCCGTAGACGACCAGTACCACCAGGCCGGTGACGATCCACCAGATGTGCCGGGTCAGCCAGCCGAACACCAGCAGGAAGGCGAGCCAGCCGAAGATCAGACCGGAGGCGCCGATGTGGATGGTCTGCATGCGGCAACTGCCGATATCGCCGATCAGCCAGGTTCCGAGGCCGCCGAGAATCCAGATGATCGCCGTCGCCCAGACGAACCGGGACATCCCGGCCAGCGTCACCAGAAAACCCAGCACCAGGGCGGGAACGGTATTGGCCAGCAGGTGCGCCCAGTCGGCGTGCAGCAGGGGCGCGAAGAGGACGCCCTTGAGCCCGTCGGTGTCCAGCGGCCGGATCCCGTTGCGGTCCAGCGAATGCCCGCTGAGTTGGTCGACGATCTCGATCAGGTAGAGCAGGGCGACGAAGGTCAACATCGTCGCGCCGCCGACCTTCCACGCCGGCAATTTGGCGGGCGGGGCTTCGGTCATGAGCCCAGGTTACCGCCCCGATAGCCTGCCCGAACGTGCGCAAAACGCCCGCGCGGGCGGCATGTCGCGGTACCGACATGCACGCCCGCGCCCTAAGCCCCGCCGAAAATGCCGCGGTAGGTCGGGATCCCGGCCACCGGCTCGGCGGCCAGCACCCCGGCCAGCACCGCCCGGGCCAGGCAGTCGGCCGCCGCCGCCCCCACCGCGGTGACCAACGCGGTCTCCGGCAGCATCGCCACCGGGGTGTCCGGTGACGGAGCCACCTCGACCGCGCCGGTGGCGAGCACGAACACGGTGTCACCGTCCAGGGGGGTGTGCGCCGGCCGGATCATCCGGGCCAGCCCGTCCTGCGCCGCGACCGCGACCCGCCGGCAGCCCGCCGGGCTGAGCGCAGCGTCGGTGGCGATCACCGCAATGGTGGTGTTCAGCGGACTGCGACTGCGATGCAGGGCCGCATACTCAGCGATCTGATCGACCGACGGCGGGTGCAGTCCGAACTCGGCGGCCAAGTCCGGCATCCACGGCCACCCGGTCGCGGGGTCGAACACCTCACCGGCCGAGTTCACCACCACGATCGCACCGACCGTGACCCCCGAGTCCAGCACCGCCGAGGCGGTACCGACCCCACCCTTGAGCACACCGGCGCGGGCACCCGTACCGGCACCGACACAGCCGACGGCCACCTCGGAACCGGCGGCGTGGGCGGCGGCGGCATAGCCGAATGCCGCGGTCGGCCTGTTCGACCAGGCGCCGACTGGCAGATCGAAGATCACCGCGGCGGGCACGATCGGGACCGTCCCGCCGGTCATCTGCACGCCGCGGCCACGCTCCTCCAGCCAGGTCATGACGCCCTCGGCGGCCGCCAGGCCGAACGCGCTGCCGCCGCTGAGCACGACCGCGTCCACATGCCGCACGCTGTTGGACGGATCCAGCAGGTCGGTCTCCCGGGTACCGGGCGCCCCGCCGCGAACGTCGACCGCCCCGACGGTGCCCGGCGGGGCGACGACGACGGTTGTCCCGCAGGCCCATCCGGTCCCCGGCGAGGACGGGTCCCCCACCGTGGCGTCGTCGTCACAGCGGTGATGGTGGCCAACTGCGATCCCGCCGACGTCGGAGATCGAACCGAGTGCGCGGGCGGCGGTCACCTGATGGGTTTGCCCATCAGGCCCAGCACCAGATACTCCTGCAGCACCGTCAGCCAGTGGTACACCTCCAGGTGCGCGGCCATCGGATGCCCGGGGGGCAGTCGGTCCGGTGAATCCGGGCCGATCTGCAGGATGGTGCCCAAAGCCAGCCTGATGTCGTTGACCGCCGAGATCCAGATGTTGGCGTCCTCCTCGGTCAGCTCCAGCCGGCCGCCGCCATCCGGAATGGTGTCGACGAGCCGTTGCGCGGCAGCGACTTTCGCGTCGATGATCCGCGGCTCATGCAGGCTGCGCAGGGCGTCGTTGGAGGCGGCGGAATCGGCAACTTGGCCGCGTTGATCTCGCACGAAATCCGGCAGCAGCCGCCGTACCGTCGCGTCCTGCGGCGGGGCGGAATGTCCGATGCGGATACCGGTGATCTGTTCGAGCGGATCCGACGGCGCCGCCGACTGCCGGTCGCCGAGCATCTGCTGCACCGAGGTCGCCATATTTCTCAGCAGGGCCGCCTCGTGCGGTTCCAACGCCGAGACGAATCGGAGCCCGTCGGCGGCGTCCACCCGCTTCCACTTACGCACGATGTGGTGTCCGCGCTCGCGCTCAGCGATCCTGCGCCATGGTGGCCCACAACCCCGCCGAATGCAGTTTGGTGACGTCGACCTCCATCGACTCCCGGCTGCCGGCTGAGACCACCGCCTTACCGTCCTCATGGACCTGCATCATCAGCTTGGTGGCATGCGGCTCGCTGTAGCCGAAGAGCTTCTGGAAGACGAACGTCACATAGTTCATGAGATTGACCGGATCGTCCCAGACGATCGTCACCCATGGTGCATCAATGGCTTCGGATATGTCCGTCTCGCGAAGCCCCCCGGTCCCGGGCCGGGTCGGTGCTGATGGCGCGCTCATGGGATTCAGGATAGCGAGCCACCGGCAATCTCCGCTGCCTCGACGCCAAGCCGCTACGGTTGCCGGATGACTGGGGTTACCCCTCCGGCGCTGCTGACCGACAAATACGAGCTGACCATGCTCTCGGCGGCGCTACGCGACGGCACCGCGAGTCGGCGGACGACTTTCGAGGTGTTCGCCCGCCGACTGCCCGAAGGCCGCCGCTACGGGGTGCTCGCCGGAACCGGACGGTTTCTGGAGCACGTGCCCGAATTCCGGTTCGGGGAGGTTGCACTGGCGGCGGTCGCGGACTTCCTGGACCGGGCGGCGCTGGATTATCTGGCCGACTTCCGGTTCCGCGGCGATATCGACGGCTATGCCGAGGGGGAGCTGTATTTCCCGGGTTCGCCGGTGCTGTCGGTCACCGGAACATTCGCCGAGTGCGTGGTGCTCGAGACGCTGGTGCTGTCGATCCTCAACCACGACAGCGCGGTGGCCTCGGCGGCCGCCCGGATGGTCAGCGCCGCCGCCGGCCGGCCGGTGATCGATATGGGTTCCCGGCGCACTCACGAGCGGGCCGCCGTCGCCGCCGCCCGAGCCGCCTACCTCGCGGGGTTCAGCGGCACCTCCAACCTGGAGGCCGGCCGCCGCTACGGGGTGCCGGCGATGGGTACCTCGGCACACGCGTTCACCATGCTGCACACCACGGCCGGCGGGTCGGATACCGACGACTGGGAGCGGGCGGCGTTCCGGGCCCAGGTCGCCGCGCTCGGAGTGACCACGACGCTGCTGGTCGACACCTACGACGTACGCAGCGGGGTGGCCAACGCGATCTCGGTGGCCGGAACACGGCTCGGCGCGGTACGCATCGACTCCGGAGACCTGGGGGTGCTGGCCCGGCAGGTGCGTGAGCAGCTCGACGAACTCGGCGCCGTCGACACCGGGATCGTGGTGTCCGGCGACCTCGACGAATACGCCATCGCGGCGTTGCGCGCCGAACCCGTCGACACCTACGGGGTCGGCACATCGGTGGTCACCGGGTCCGGCGCCCCCACCGCCGGCATGGTCTACAAACTGGTGGAGGTCGACGGTCTGCCGGTGCGCAAACGCAGCAGCCACAAGGAGTCGCACGGCGGCCGAAAGGCTGCGCTGCGGATCGCCCGACCGTCCGGGACGGTGACCGAAGAGCTGGTCCACGTGGTCGGGGCCCGCCCCGAAACCGGCGACCCGGCACGGGAGTTGACCAGGCCGCTGATGCGGGCCGGCGAACTGCTGGCACCCCCTGATCTGCGCGCCGCCCGCGAGCTCGTCGCCGCCGGTCTGCGCAGCCTGCCCTGGGAGGGCCTGGCGCTGTCCCGAGGCGAGCCGGCCATCCCCACCCGGCAGGTCCCGGCCTCGTGAGCGACGTGCCGCCGGCGGCGGGCCTCCTGGACCGTGCGGTGACCGCACTCGGCGGAGCGCAGCGGCCGGGTCAGGTACAGATGGCCGACGCGGTGGCCCGCGCGTTCACGACCGGTGAGCATCTGGCCGTGCAGGCCGGCACCGGAACCGGTAAGTCGCTGGCCTACCTGGTACCGGCCATCGCCCGCGCGGTAACCGACGATGCGCCGGTGGTGGTGTCCACGGCCACCATCGCGCTGCAACGTCAGCTCGTCGACCGCGACCTGCCCCGGCTGGCCGAAGCGCTGGCCGACTCACTCCCCCGCCGGCCGACCTTCGCACTACTCAAAGGCCGACGAAACTATCTGTGCCTGAATAAGATTCACGGCGGGTCCGATACCGGCGACGATGCCGGGCAGGAAGAGCTCTTCACCCCCACCAGCACACTGGGTCGCGATGTGCGAAGGATCACCGAGTGGGCCTCCGATACCGAGACCGGGGATCGCGACGACCTTCGCCCCGGGGTGCCGGAACGGTCGTGGGCACAGGTCAGCGTCTCGGCGCGGGAGTGCCTGGGTCCGGCACGATGCCCCTACGCCGCGGACTGCTTCGCCGAGAAGGCCCGCGCCGAGGCGGGGCGGGCCGATATCGTGGTGACCAACCACGCGCTGCTGGCGATCGACGCCATCGCCGAGGCGGAGGTGCTTCCCGAACACGAGTTCCTCATCGTCGACGAGGCGCATGAACTCACCGACCGGGTGACTTCGGTGGCCACCGGCGAGCTCACCGGCGGTCCGCTGGGCGTCACGGTGCGCCGGACCGGCCGGCTGGTGGGCCCGGAACTGACCGAGCGACTGGATGCGGCGGTCGCCACCTTCACCTCCGCGATCCACGACGCCCAGCCCGGCCGCATCGACTTCCTCGATGATGAACTCCGGACCTACCTGACCGCGCTGCGGGATGCCGCGGCGGCCGCCCGTTCGGCCATCAACCCGGCGCCCGGGGACCCGAAGGCCGCCGCCGCCCGCGCCGAGTCCGTCGCCGCGCTCAGCGAGATCAGCGATACCGCC
>JAHZJY010000207.1 GCA_022600695.1 Actinomycetes bacterium
ACGCCCCCGGTAACCAGCACGATGCGGCCCGCAAGTCCGAGGTCGAAGTGATCCGGCACTGTGCTAGCGTACCAAGCAAGTGCTTGCTTAGGGGTCCAGGAGCGTCATGCCGATCACGTCCTCCACCGCCGAGCCCGGAATTGTCGCCGTGACGGTCGACTACCCACCGGTCAACGCGATTCCGTCGCGGGGCTGGTTCGAGCTCGCCGATGCCCTCACCGCGGCCGGGCGCGATCCTGCCGCTCGCGTGGTGGTCCTACGCGCCGAGGGCCGCGGCTTCAACGCCGGCGTGGACATCAAGGAGATGCAGCGCACCGAGGGCTTCGGCGCGCTGATCGACGCCAACCGGGGGTGCTTCGCCGCTTTCAAGGCGGTGTACGAGTGCGCGGTCCCCGTGGTGGCTGCGGTCAACGGCTTCTGTGTCGGCGGCGGGATCGGCCTGGTGGGCAACGCCGACGTGATCGTCGCCTCCGATGACGCGACGTTCGGCCTGCCGGAGGTCGAACGCGGAGCGCTGGGCGCGGCCACGCACCTGTCCCGGCTGGTGCCGCAGCACATGATGCGCAGGCTGTTCTTCACCGCGGCGACCGTCGATGCCGCAACGCTGCACCACTTCGGATCCGTGCACGAGGTGGTGCCGCGGGCCGATCTCGATGAGGCGGCGCTGCGGGTGGCGCGCGATATCGCCGTCAAGGACACCCGGGTGATCCGGGCTGCCAAGGAAGCGCTGAATCTGATCGACCCCCAACGCGTCAACGACAGCTATCGGATGGAGCAGGGTTTCACCTTCGAGCTGAACCTGTCCGGTGTTTCCGACGAGCTTCGGGACGACTTCGCCGGCACCGGGAAGTCGGGGCAGACGTGAGGGACAAGCGCACCACGCTCGACGAGGCCGTCGGCCACCTCGAAAGCGGGATGACGATCGGGATCGGCGGCTGGGGTTCGCGGCGCAAACCGATGGCGTTCGTTCGGGCACTGCTGCGCACCGACATCACCGACCTCACCGTGGTGACCTACGGGGGCCCCGATATCGGGCTGCTCTGCTCGGCGGGCAAAGTCAGCAAGGTCTACTACGGCTTCGTCTCGCTGGACTCTCCGCCGTTCTACGACCCGTGGTTCGCCCGGGCCCGGACGACCGGATCGATCATCGCCCGCGAGATGGATGAGGGCATGTTGCGCTGCGGATTGCAGGCCGCCGCCGCACGGCTGCCGTTCCTGCCGATACGGGCCGGCCTGGGCAGTTCGGTTCCGGACTTCTGGGACGGCGAGCTGCGAACGGTCCGCTCGCCCTACCCGACCGTCGGCGGGGGTGGCCACGAAGAACTCATCGCCATGCCGGCGCTGCGGCTCGATGCCGCCTTCGTACACCTCAACCTGGGCGATCGATACGGCAACGCCGCCTACACCGGGATCGACCCCTACTTCGACGATTTGTTCCTGATGGCCGCCGATCGGCGCTTGCTGTCGCTGGAACGTGTTGTGACGACAGACGAACTCGTCGACGCCGTTGCGCCACAGGCGCTGCTGGTCAACCGGATGATGGTCGATCACGTGGTCGAGGCGCCCGGTGGCGCCCACTTCACCGCCACCGCGCCTGATTACGGCCGCGACGAGAAGTTCCAGCGCCACTACGCCCGGGCCGCGGCCGGCGACGCCGACTGGGCAGAGTTCGTCAGCACGTATCTGGCCGGCAGTGAGGCCGACTATCAGGCGGCGGTGCGCCGATTCGCCCAGCAGCAGGGGGCATCGTGATCCAGGTGAGCCGCGCCGAGGTGTGCGTCATCGCATGCGCGGAGCTATTTCGCGACTCCGGGGAGATCATGGTCAGCCCGATGACCACCGTCGTCTCGATCGGCGCCCGGTTGGCTCGGCTGACGTTCTCCCCCGACATTCTGCTCACCGACGGCGAAGCCCGACTGCTGGCAGACACGCCGCCGATCGGGGCATCCGGCCCAGTCGAAGGCTGGATGCCGTTCGGCCGGGTGTTCGAGACGCTGGCCTGGGGCCGTCGCCATGTGGTGATGGGGGCCAACCAGATTGACCGCTACGGCAACCAGAACCTCTCCGCGTTCGGCCCGCTCCAACACCCGACTCGGCAGATGTTCGGGGTGCGGGGCGCACCTGGCAACAGCATCAACCACACCACCAGCTACTTCGTCGGTAATCACACCCGCCGGGTCTTCAGCGACGGAGTCGATGTGGTGTCCGGTATCGGCTGGGACAAAGTCGATGCTGACGATCCCGCCTACCGATTCGTCGATGTCCGCCGGGTGGTGAGCAACCTCGGCGTCTTCGACTTCGAAGGTCCCGGGCACACCATGCGCGCGGTGTCGGTGCACCCGGGCGTAGATCCGGCCGACGTTCAGGCGAACACCTCGTTCGAGGTGCACGGCCTCGACGACGCTCCCCACACCCGGCTGGCCACCGGTGCCGAACTCGAATTGATCCGCCGGATCGATCCGAAAACTCTGCGGGACAAGGAAGTGAAGGTATGAGAATCCACACCCCGCTGACCCGCCTGGTCGGCATCGAGCACCCCGTTGTACAAACCGGAATGGGGTGGGTCGCCGGCGCACGACTCGTTTCGGCAACCGCGAATGCCGGCGGACTGGGAATTCTGGCATCGGCGACGATGACGATCGACGAACTGGCGACGGCGATCGGGAAGGTCAAATCGTCCACCGACCGCCCGTTCGGGGTCAATATGCGGGCCGACGCCGCCGACGCCGCAGACCGCGTCGAATTGATGATCCGCGAGGGCGTCAAAGTGGCCTCATTCGCGCTGGCACCTAAACCGGAACTCATCGCCCGACTCAAAGATGCCGGTGCCGTGGTGATCCCGTCCGTCGGAGCCGCAAAGCATGCCCGCAAGGTGGCCGGCTGGGGTGCCGACGCCGTCATCGTCCAGGGCGGCGAAGGCGGCGGACACACCGGGCCGGTCGCCACCACCCTGCTGCTTCCCTCCGTGCTGGACGCCGTGGCGGGCAGTGGCATCCCGGTGGTCGCAGCGGGCGGGTTCTTCGACGGCCGTGGCCTTGCCGCGGCGCTGTCCTATGGCGCGGCCGGCGTGGCAATGGGGACCCGGTTCCTGCTGACATCGGATTCCACCGTGCCGGAGTCGGTCAAGAAGCAATACCTGCAGGCCGCCTTGGACGGTACCGTGGTCTCCACCCGGGTCGACGGCATGCCGCACCGCGTGCTCCGGACCGGTCTGGTGGAGAAGCTGGAAAGTGGCTCGCGGGTGCGGGGATTCGCTGCGGCAGTGCTCAACGCCGCGAGGTTCAAGAAGATGTCCGGTATGACATGGCCGTCGATGGTCCGAGACGGTCTGGCCATGCGGCACGGCAAAGAACTGACCTGGTCCCAGGTGGTGATGGCGGCGAACACGCCGATGCTACTCAAGGCCGGACTGGTCGACGGCAATACCGGCGCCGGTGTGCTGGCCTCGGGTCAGGTCGCCGGGATCGTCGAGGACCTGCCCTCGTGTGCGGTGCTCATCGACCAGATCGTCAACGAGGCCATCAAACACCTGCAGGCGGCGACTGCCCTGATCGACTGAATCCGTTCGGGATCCGGAGGCAACGTCGGGCCCGGGGTCGGCGTCCACACCGGGGTGGACTGGCTGCGCCGCAACCGAGTTCGCCGTTCCCCCACGGAGATACTGCGCTCGCGAAGGTCAAAGCCGTTCAACGATCGTCACGTTCGCTGTGCCGCCGCCTTCGCACATGGTCTGCAGACCGTAGCGACCGCCGGTGCGCTCGAGTTCATTAAGCATGGTGGCGAAGAGTTTGGCTCCCGTCGCCCCCAGCGGATGGCCCAGTGCGATGGCCCCACCGTTCGGGTTCACCCTGGCCGGGTCGGCCCCGGTCTCTTTCATCCAGGCCAGCACCACCGGGGCAAAGGCCTCATTGATCTCCACCACATCGATATCGTCGATCGACAGCCCGGTCCGGTCCAACGCATGGCGGGTGGCCGGAATCGGACCGGTCAACATGAGCACCGGGTCGGCGCCGCGGCAACTGATGTGGTGGATCCGGGCCCGGGGGGCGAGGTCGTGGTCGGCGACCGCCTGCTCCGAGGCCAGCAGCACCGCACTGGCGCCGTCGCAGATCTGGCTGGCCACCGCCGCGGTCATCCGGCCCCCCTCGCTGAGGGTGGGCAGGCCGGCCATCTTCTCCAGCGAGGTCTCCCGCGGCGTCTCGTCCACCCCGAAGACGGCCCCGTCGGTCTCGACGGCCACGATCTCGTTGTCGAAGTGACCATCCCGGATGGCGGCCAGCGCCCGATGGTGACTGGCGAGGGCGAAACGCTCCATATCCTCCCGCGAGATATTCCACCGCTCGGCGATCATCTCCGCCCCCCGGAACTGGGAGATCTCCTCATCGCCATACCGTTGCAGCCAGGCCGCCGACTCGGCGGTCGGGGTGGTGAAACCGAACTCCCTGCCGACGATCATCGCCGAGGAGATGGGAATCCGGCTCATATTCTGCATTCCGCCGGCCAGGATCAGATCGGCGCAGCCGGCCATGATCGCCTGTGCGCCAAAAGAAATCGCCTGCTGGCTCGAGCCGCATTGGCGATCGACGGTGACGCCCGGCACCTCCTCGGGGTAGCCGGCCGCCAGCCAGGTGAGCCGGCCGATATTTCCGGCCTGACCGCCGATGGCGTCGACGCAGCCGACGATGGCATCGTCGACGGCAGCCGGGTCGATGCCGGCCCGGTCGACGATGGCACGGAACGCCCGCACGCCGAGATCAATGGGGTGCAGGCCGGCAAGCGAACCGTTGCGTCTGCCGCCCGGGGTACGTACCGCGTCGATGATGTACGCCTCAGCCATGTCGAGCCTCCCTGTTCTGTTCGGCGATTCCGCCGAGCACGATCCCGAGATACTGTCGCCCGACCTGCTCGGCAGTCAACGGGCCCCCGGGGTGATACCAGCGAACCGATACCCACGTGGTGTCGCGGATGAACCGGTACACCAGATCGACGTTGATGTCCGGGCGGAAGTATCCCTGCTCGATACCCTGGGTCAGCACGTCGACCCACATCGTGCGCTGCCGAACGTTGAGTTCGTCGATATAGCCGAACCGCGGCTGAGCCGACAGCCGCCTGGCCTCGTCCTGGTAGATCACCACCTCGGCGTGATGATGTTCGATGGCGTCGAAGGAGGCCATGAAAAGGCCTTCGAGGCGATCGAGAGGGTTGGGCTCGGTGTCGATGATCTGCTGGTAGCGGGCGAACAACCAGTCGAGGAACCCGCGCAGCATCTCATCGACCATCTCCTCTTTGGAGGAGAAGTGGTGATAGAGGCTGCCGGAGAGGATTCCGGCCGCATCGGCGATATCGCGAACCGTGGTGGCCCGCAAACCACGCTCGGCGAACATCGCCGCGGCAAGTCCGAGTAGCTCATCCCGCCGGGTGGCCGGCTGCTCGGTCGCACCGCTCATGGGTGCTGGCTCGACACCGAGATCACCTCGCCGGTCAGGTAACTGGCGTAGTCGCTGGCAAGGAAGGCGACGGTGGCGGCCACTTCCCACGGTTCGGCTGCCCGCCCGAAGGCCTCGTTGACCGAGAGCCGGTCGAGTAGGTCGGCCGAACTGGTTCGTTCGAGGAATTTGTGCCGGGCGATACTCGGCGATACCGCGTTGATCCGCACCCCGTACTCCACGGCTTCGATTGCGCTACAACGAGTCAACGCCATCACCCCGGCCTTGGCCGCGGCATAGTGGGATTGCGAGTGCTGCGCCCGCCAGCCCAGAACGCTGGCATTGTTGACGATGGCTCCACCGTGTCCGGTATCGCGGAAATACCCGAGCGCGGCACGCGTCGCACGCATCACCGACGTCAGCGTGACATTGAGGACACGGTCCCACTCCTCGTCGGTCATATCGACTACCGGAGTCTGCCCGCCCAACCCGGCGTTGTTCACCAGTACGTCGAGCCGGCCGAACCGGGCGGTGGTGGAGGCGATCAACGCGTCGACCTGCGCTGAGGAACCGACGTCGCACACCACGCTCTCCACCCGGCCCAGGCCCATCGCCGACAGCGCATCCCTGGTCTCGCCCAGTCGGCGTTCGTGGTGATCGGAGATCATCACATCGGCACCTTCGAGCAGGGCACGTCGGGCAGTAGCCGATCCGATGCCGGTGCCGGCGGCCGCGGTGATCACGACCACCCGGCCGTCGAGCAAACCGTGACCGGCGGTCTCCTCGGGCGGGATCGACAGGGATGCCACTAGCCTCTGGCCTCCCGCGGCAGGCCGAGGACCCGCTCGGCGATGATATTGCGCTGAACTTCGTTCGAACCGCCGTAGATGGTGTCGGCGCGCGAGAACAGAAACAACCGCTGCCATTCGTCGAAATCATCGTCGACCAGTACCAGTCCCGCCTTACCCCTGATATCCATGGCCAGTTCGCCGAGGTCACGGTGCCAGTTGGCCCACAACAATTTCGAGACGCTGTCCTCGCCGGCGACCTCGGAGTCCATGGTGGCCAACGCGAACGACCGCATGGCCTGCAAGCCGGCCCAGGCACGGGTGATCTGCTCCCGGATCAGCGGGTCGTCAGCGGCGCCGTTCTTCTTGGCGACGTCCACCAAGCCGGAAAGCTCACGGGCGTAACGGATCTGCTGACCCAACGTCGATACGCCCCGTTCGAACTGCAGCGTTCCCATCGCCACCCGCCAGCCGTCACCGGGTTCACCGACCACGAGATCGGCATCGGTGCGGGCGTCGGTGAAGAACACTTCGTTGAACTCCGAGTCACCGGTCAGCTGCACGATCGGCCGGATTTCCACGCCCGGCTGATCCAGCGGCACCAGAAGATACGCCAAACCCGCATGCCGAGTGGCTCCCTTCTCCGACCTTGCCAGGACGAAGCACCACTGCGACAAGTGCGCCAGCGATGTCCACACCTTCTGACCGTTGATGACCCAGTGCCCGCCGTCCAGAACCGCCGAGGTGGACACCGCCGCCAGGTCGCTGCCTGCTCCCGGCTCGGAATAACCCTGACACCACAGCTCGGTGACATCGCGGATCGCGGGCAGGAAACGCTGCTGCTGTTCGGGGGTTCCGAACGCGATCAGCGTGGGTCCGACCAGTTCCTCGCCCAGATGATTGACCTTGTCGGGGGCATCGGCGTGGGCGTACTCCTCATAGAACGCGACCCGGTGGGCCACCGAAAGGCCCCGCCCGCCGTGTTCGACAGGCCAGCCCAGGCAGGTCAGCCCGGCGGCCGCGAGCCTGCGGTTCCAGGCCAGTCGGTCCTCGAAAGCCTCATGTTCGCGCCCCGGCCCACCGAGACCCTTCAGGGCGGCGTAGTCCCCCACCAGGTTATCGGCCAGCCATCCGCGGACCTCTGCCCGAAACTCCTCGACCGCGATCACCCTTGTAGGCTAACCTACCAAGCACTTGCTTTGTTGGCACTTGCTTCGCGAACTGAGGGCCAGGTGGGAGCAGCAATGACCGACGGCGCCGGCGGCAGCGCCCCCGGGGTGACCGGAAGACAGCGTTTGACCACGCCCGCGGTGCTCGACCGAATGGCGTTCGACTACGCCGATCACCTGGCCGTCATCGCCGGCGACCGCGACTTCACCTTCGCCGAACTGCACGATGAAGTACGCCGCACCGCCGCGGCGATCGCCGGATGTGGGGTGCAGTCCGGGGACCGGGTCGCGATCTGGTCACCGAACACCTGGCACTGGGTCATCGCGTGTCTGGCCGTCCACTACGCGGGCGCCGTGGTGGTCCCGATCAACACCCGCTACACCGCCGGCGAGGCCGCCGACATTCTGGCCCGGACACAGGCGCCACTGCTGATCGCGATGGGCCCCTTCCTCGGCGCGGACCCGGTCGCCGATCTCGACCGCGGCGCACTACCCGCCCTGCGGCAGATCGTCCGTATCCCGATCGAGGACGATAGCGCCGCGCTCAACACCTGGGAAGAATTCGTCGCCGGACCACAGATCCCGCACTCCGAACTGGACGCGAGGGCCGCGGCGGTTCAGCCGGACGATATCTCCGACATCCTGTTCACCTCCGGCACCACCGGCCGTAGTAAAGGCGTGCTGTGCGCGCACCGGCAGTCGCTGGCGGCACCCGCGGCGTGGGCGGAGTGCGGGCAGCTCACCAGCGCCGACCGGTACCTCTGCATCAACCCGTTCTTCCACAACTTCGGCTACAAGGCCGGCATCCTGGCCTGCCTGCAAACCGGTGCCACCCTGATACCGCAGCTGACATTCGATCCCGAGCGTGCCATGCGCGCCGTAGAGCAGCATCGGGTCACCGTCCTCCCCGGCCCGCCCACCATCTACCAGAGCCTGCTCGACCACCCGGCGCGCGCCGATTACGACCTGAGCTCACTGCGGTTCGCGGTGACCGGCGCGGCCACCGTGCCGGTGGTCCTGATCGAGCGAATGCAACGCGAACTCGATTTCGACATCGTGCTCACCGCATACGGGCTCACCGAGGCCAGCGGTTTCGGGACCATGTGTCGCTCCGACGACGACCCGATCACGGTCGCGACAACATGCGGACGGCCGATCGCCGGTTTCGAGCTCCGGATCGAGGAGACGGACGGCGATCGGGATTCCGGTGGGTCCGGTGAAGTCCTGCTCCGCGGCCCCAACGTCATGCTCGGCTATCTCGATGACCCGCAGGGCACTGCCGCGGCGATCGACACCGATGGCTGGCTGCACACCGGGGATATCGGCACCGTGGACGAAGCCGGCAATCTACGGATCACCGACAGACTGAAGGACATGTTCATCTGTGGTGGCTTCAACGTCTACCCGGCTGAGGTCGAGCAGGTGCTCGCCCGACTGGACGGTGTCGCCGATGCCGCGGTCATCGGGGTGCCCGACGAGCGGCTGGGCGAAGTCGGGCGGGCCTTCGTCGTCCGGCACCCCGGAAACCCGATCGATGAGGAGTCGGTGATCGCCCACACCCGCAGACATCTGGCGAATTTCAAGACCCCACGTTCGGTGGTGTTCCTCGAGGCCCTGCCACGCAACGCCGGCGGCAAGGTCGTCAAACCCACGCTGCGGAGGATGACGTGATGGACCTGTCCTACGACGAGGGCACGTGCGCCTTCCGCGACGAGGTACGCGCATTCCTCGATGCCAACCGCGATTGCTTCCCGACCAAGTCCTATGACACATCGGAGGGTTTCGAACAGCACCGGCGCTGGGACAGGGTGTTGTTCGACGCCGGACTTTCGGTGATCGCGTGGCCGAGAGAGTACGGCGGCCGAGACGCCTCCCTGCTGCAGTGGGTGGTGTTCGAGGAGGAGTACTTCCGGTCCGGCGCCCCGGGTCGGGCCAGCGCCAACGGCACATCGATGCTGGCTCCAACGCTGTTCTCCCATGGCACGGCGGAACAGCTGGATCGCATCCTGCCGAAAATGGCGACCGGCGAGCAGATCTGGGCGCAGGCGTGGTCGGAGCCCGAAGCGGGTAGTGACCTGGCTTCGCTACGATCCACCGCGACCCGCACCGACGGCGGCTGGCTGCTCAACGGGCAGAAGATCTGGAGCAGCCGGGCGGTATTCGGCGAGCGTGGGTTCGGGCTGTTCCGTTCCGATCCGGCCGCGGAGCGCCACCGTGGCCTGACGTATCTGATGTTCGACCTCGACGCGCCCGGCGTCACGGTCCGCCCTATCGAGCAACTTGGCGGTACAACCGGTTTCGGGGAGATCTTCCTCGACAACGTGTTCGTCCCGGACCAAGACGTGATCGGCGGAGTCCACGAGGGCTGGCGGTCGGCGATGAGTACCGCGAGCAACGAGCGCGGAATGTCGTTGCGCAGCCCGGCACGGTTCGTCGCTCCTGCGCGACGGTTGGTACGGGAGTGGAGCGCACGCGGATCGGACCCGGCCTACGCGGATCAGGTCGCGGACGCCTGGATCAAGGCCCAGGCCTACCGACTGCATACCTTCGGCACCGTGTCCCGCCTCGCCGAGGGTGGCGAACTCGGGTCGGAGTCCTCGGTGACGAAGGTCTTCTGGTCCGAACTCGACATCGCCCTGCACCAGACCGCCCTGGAGTTGCGCGGGTCGGACGCCGAACTGTCCGATCAATGGACCGAAGGGCTGTTATTCGCCCTCGGCGGTCCGATCTACGCCGGCACCAACGAAATCCAGCGCAACATCATCGCCGAACGGCTGCTGGGACTTCCCAGGGAAACCAGGGCGAGGAAATCATGAGGTTCAGCCTCGACGCACAGCAGCGCGACTTCGCCGCGAGCATCGACGCGGCCTTGGGCAGCGCCGACATTCCCGGCGCCGTACGGGCCTGGACCGCCGGCGACACCGGCCCCGGTCGCGAGCTGTGGCGTCTGCTCGCCGAACTGGGTGTCACCGCACTGGGCGTGCCGGAGGAGTACGACGGAATCGGGGCCCACCCGGTGGATCTGGTGGTCGCCGCCGAGCACCTCGGCCACTGGTGCATACCCGGCCCGGTAACCGAGTCCATCGCGGTAGCCCCAGTGCTGATGGCCGGCGACCCGCGTTCGGCCGAGCTGGCGGCCGGCGAGCTGATCGTCAGCGCCGCGCTACCCCCGGCAGTGCCGCGGGCGGTCAACGCCGACTTCGCCGGGCTGGTGCTACTGGCCGAGGACTCGATGGTCGGCGACGCCGCACCCGCGGCCGGGCACGCCTCCGTCGACCCGACCCGGCGATCATTCGACGTGGTCGCCGCGGCGGACCGTCGACCCGCGAACGTGGCGCGCGCCTACGAGTTCGGTGTGCTCGCCACCGCCGCGCAGTTGATCGGTGCCGGCCAGGCGATGCTTCGACTATCGGTCGAGTACGCCACACAGCGGAGTCAGTTCGGTCGGCTGATCGGTAGTTACCAGGCCGTCAAACACCACCTCGCCGACGTACACATAGCGCTGGACCTGGCGCGGCCACTGGTCTACGCGGCGGCACTGTCGCTGGCCGAGGAGTCGCCGCACACCGCCCGCGACACCAGCGCCGCCAAGGCCGCCGCCTCGGATGCCGCGCTGCTGTCGGCGCGGACCGCACTGCAGACCCATGGCGCCATCGGCTACACCACCGAACACACCCTGTCGCAGTTACTGCTGCGCGCCCAGGCTCTGCACTCGGCATGGGGCGGCCCGGCTCGCCACCGTCGCCGGGTCCTCGCGGCGCTGTGCAGCGCTGAACCGGAGGCATGATGTGGATGACTGAAGAACGCCAACTACTCCGGCAGACCGTTGCCGCTCTGGTCGATAAACACGCCTCCCCCGAGGCGGTACGCCGGGCAATGGTCAGCCCCTACGGGTACGACGAGTCGCTGTGGGCGATGCTGTGCGAACAAGTTGGGGTGGCCGCGCTGGTGGTTCCCGAGGAGTTCGGCGGTGCCGGCGGCGAATTGGCTGACGCCGCAATCGTTCTCGAGGAGCTTGGCCGTGGACTGGTACCGAGTCCGCTGCTGGGCACCACGTTGGCCGAACTTGTTCTGCTCACGGCCGGCACTCCGGACGCCGAGATCCTCGAAGGACTGGCGGCCGGAGAGCTGATCGGCACCGTCGTCCTCGACCGCGACTACGTGATGCATGGCGATGCCGCCGACGTGGTGCTGGCCCTGGAGGAGGGCCGAGTGCTGCGCTGGACCGACCCGACCGTGGAACCGGCACACGCCGTGGACCCGACCCGCCGACTGGCCCGGCTCAGACCCGGCGGATCGACGGAGATCGGCCGCGACCCCGGGATCGCCGACACCGCAGCGATCCTGATGGCCGCCGAACAGATCGGTGCCGCGGCGCGCTGCCTGGAGCTGACCGTGGAATACACCAAACAGCGGGTGCAGTTCGGGCGCCCGATCGGTAGCTTCCAGGCGCTCAAACACCGGATGGCCGATCTGTACGTCGCCGTGCAAGCGGCCCGATCGGTGGTCGGCGACGCGGTCGCCGCACCGGGTCCCGTCTCGGCGTCGCTGGCCAGACTGGCGGCCAGCGAGGCGTTCTGCACGGTGGCTGGGGAGTGCATCCAGCTGCATGGCGGTATTGCCATCACCTGGGAACACGATATGCACCTCTACTTCAAGCGGGCGCACGGCAGCGCCCAGTTGCTGGGGCCGCCCCGCGAGTACCTTCGACGGCTCGAAGCCGAAGTCTTCTGAACCGTGTTCTAGCCTGGTTCCGATGAGCGGAAACGTCGCTAGCCGGGCCGGCATCCCTCCCTTCTACGTCATGGATGTCTGGTTGGCGGCCGCCGAACGGCAGCGAACCCACGGTGATCTGGTCAACCTCTCGGCGGGTCAGCCAGTCGCCGGAGCGCCGGCACCCGTACTGGCCGCAGCCCGGGACGCGCTTACCACCAGTCGCCTGGGATATACGGTTTCCCTGGGTATTCCGGAATTGCGGTCGGCGATCGCCGACTCCTGCGGCCAACGGTATGGGCTCGAGATCACCGTTGACGACGTGGTCCTGACCACCGGCTCGTCGGGCGGCTTCCTGCTGACCTTTCTGGCCTGCTTCGACGTCGGGGACCGAATTGCCATCGCCAGTCCCGGATACCCGTGCTACCGCAATATCCTGACCGCGCTCGGATGTCAGGTTGTCGAGATCGAATGTGGCCCGCAGACCCGCTATCAGCCGACGGTGGCGATGCTCGAGGGACTCGACCCACCAGTCCAGGGTGTGATCGTGGCCAGCCCGGCCAACCCGACGGGCACGGTCATGCCGCCGGCC
>JAHZJY010000208.1 GCA_022600695.1 Actinomycetes bacterium
GACCGGATCGAGGGAACCGGCCCACCGGGGGAACTGGCCGACGCGATGCAGGGACTGCAGAAAGCGTTTCTGGTCAACGCTTTCCGGCCCGTCGCGCTGACCGCCAGTAGCCGAACCCTGATCCGGGTGGTGCCCAACCTTCAGTGGCTGTGCGATCGGGTGGACTCCGACACCGGCCGACTCCTGGGCCCGATGGCCGAATCGGGAGTGCGGGTGTTGCGGGACTGCGCCGAGGCATTGTCCGGGGCGCATCGGTCCGAAACCACCCTGACGAACACGGCGATGGAGCACCGGGCGATCGCAATGCGCCGCTACCGGCAGGACATCGCCGATATCCTCGCCGAGCCGGATGACCCGGCCGCGGTCGAACTGGGCCGCAGGCTGTTGAGCCGGCGCACGATGAGCGCCACGATCGGGCTGGTCGGCAGCACGATCGGCTACGCCGCCGCCGTCGATAGGAGACCGGTGTGGGCGAAAATACTGGGCCTGCGGCTCCCCGAGACCGGCCTCGCCGACAAGATACCGAGTAAGGGTTCGGCGATCACCGGGCTCGGCGGGTATCTGAGCACCCGTTCGATCACCGTGATCAACAGCCTCCGAACCGGGCTGGCACTGGCCGTGGCGGTGGCGATCACCTTCGCCTTCCCGGTCCAGAACGCCCCGTGGGTGGTGCTCGGCACGCTATCGGTACTCCGCAGCACCGCCGTGACAACGGGGTCCAGCGCAATCCGGGCGGTGGCCGGGACGTTGATCGGCATCACCGTCGGCGCGGCGGTGATCGGAGTCCTGGGCGTGGACCAGCCGGTGCTGTGGACACTGCTACCGATCGTGGCATTCGGCTCCACCTACGTGTCGCGGGTCGGCTCGTTCGCCGCCGGCCAGGCGATGTTCACCATGATGGTCCTGATCGTCTTCAACCTGATCGAACCCGCCGGCTGGCGGATCGGCCTGATCCGGATCGAGGATGTCCTGGTGGGCGCGCTGGTCGGCGTGGCGGTGTCCGTGCTGCTGTGGCCGCGGGCCGGGGCGGCCGCGGTCCAGCGCGCGATCGATGGTGCCCTGCGAACCGGCTCACGGTACCTGGCCGCGGCGGTGCACCGGGTCACCCGCGGAGCGTCCGAGCAGTGCAACGACACGGTCATCGCCCTGAGCCGGGAGACGCTGGTGGCGGTCCGGACCTACGGTGACGCCGTCCATGACTACCTGTCGGAGAATGCCGGCGCCATCGACTCCACCATGCTCGATACGACCAATCAGATTCCCCGGCTGCGCACCGCGGGGGATCTCATCGCCGATATCGTGCCGCCGCCGCTGGGGGTGTATCCCCGCGCGCGCGGTGTGCTCGAGGCCCATACCGCCGTGGTGTGCGCCCGGCTCGATGGCAGTCGGCCGGACGCCGCGCTGCCGGCCATCAGCGATGATTTCATCCCCGCGTTGCGGGCCGAGGCCCGGCCCGGTGAACTGGCGGCCGCAGCGGCCCTGCCCCTGGTGACGGCGGCGGCGAATATCGGCGAACTGGAGCTTCTTTATCCCGCGAAGGACACCGAGCCGGTGCACTGATCCGCCTGATCAGCCCAGCACGGCCCGCGCCACCGCCCGCGCCTCGGCCGGTCCCGCCGTGGCCAGCACCGCCTCCGCGGCATCGCGGCACTGCCGCAAACTCACCGAGGCCAGCTTGGCGCCGACCGGGGTCACCGCCGAAGCGGCAGCCGAAAGGGATGTGACACCCAGACCGGTCAGCACACATGCCAGTAACGGGTCGGCCGCGGCCTCCCCGCAGACCCCGACCGGCTTGCCGACAGCAGCTCCGGCCCGGGCGGTCTCGGCGACCAGCGCGATCACCCCCGGCTGCCACGGATCGGTGAGCCCGGCCAAATCCGATGACATCCGATCGGCCGCCATCGTGTACTGGGCCAGATCATTGGTCCCGATGGACAGGAACTCCACATGCTCGAGAATTCTGTCGGCCAGCAGTGCCGCCGCGGGCACCTCGATCATCACGCCCGGATACAGACCGCGCTCACGAGCCAGGTCCGCGAAACGCCGGGCCTCCTCCGCGGTGGCGATCATCGGAGCCATCACCCAGGGCGCGCTATCGGTCTGCGCGGCCGCGGCGGCGATCGCGTCGAGTTGGCGGGCGACCAGGTCGGCGTCGATCTGGATGATCCGAAAACCCCGCACGCCCAACGCGGGGTTGGCCTCCTCCGGATTGGTGACGAATTTCAGCGGCTTGTCCGATCCGGCGTCGAGTGTGCGGATCACCACCTTGTGACCGGCGAAGGCCTCGAGGACCTCCGCATAGATCGCCGCCTGCTCGGCGACCGTCGGCTCGCTGTCGCGCTCCAGAAAGCACAGTTCGGTCCGGAACAGGCCCACACCTTCGACCGGTGCCCGACGCGCGGCACGGGCGGCTGAGCCGTCAGCCACATTGGCCATAATCGCGACCGGATGACCGTCGGCGGTCGCACCCGGCCCGGTCCAGCCGGCCATCGCCGCCGCTGCGACGTCGGCCGCGGCGACCGCAGCCGCGGCAGCCACCCGGTCCGGGTTCACCGTGACGGTGCCCCGGTTGCCGTCCAGCAGCACAGGTGTCCCGGCAGCCACCTCGCCGAGGCCGTGCACGGCCACCACACACGGAATGCCCAACTGGCGGGCGATGATCGCGGTGTGGCTGGTCGGACCTCCCAGGACGGTGGCCAGTCCGACCACCCGGTGCGGATCCAGGCCAGCGGTATCGGCCGGGGCCAGGTCCTCGGCGCACAGGATCGACGGCTCGGCCGGCACCGGCACACCCGGCTCCGGCAGACCGGCCAGTTCGGCGATGACCCGGTCCCGGATGTCCTTGAGGTCGGTGACCCGCTCAGCCATCAGCCCGCCCATCGTGGTGAACACCTCGATGAACTGCGCGGCTGCCTCCGCCGTCGCGCGCACCGCGGACTTACCGGCCTTGATGGCGTTCTCGGCCGATCCGAGCCAGGCCCGGTCCTGGGCCAGTTGGGCGGTGGCGCCGAGCACCTCCGATGCCGCGCCGCTCGCCAGTGCGGCACGATCGCGCAGTCGTTGCGCCACCGAGGATGCCGCGCCGGCGAACCGCGCGGCCTCGGCCGGCCGGTCAGCTTCGGGCAGGACACCACCGATGTCGATTTCATCGATCCGCGGCAGCCGGTTGGCCCTGATGACAGGAGCGAAGCGGACTCCCGGCACCACAGGGACTCCCTGCAGCACCGCGGTGTGTGGTGCGGTCATAGCGTGGATTAGACCAAATCGTCGACCAGTCGACACAGACACCCGGCCTCCACAGAGCGCTGCGCGAGCGTGCGTGTCGGTACGCCGGGCACGGGGCATGTCGCGTACCGACACGCACGCTCGCGGTATTTTGCAGCTGAAGGATCACCACCTGAAGGAGCCATCCATGCCCAGCAAGACCGTTACCGTCGGTTCCGCCGTCGGACTGCATGCCCGCCCGGCGGCGATCATCTCCGAGGCGGTGGTCACCGCCGGTGTGCCGGTCACCTTGTCCCTCGACGGCGGTGAGCCGGTGGACGCCGGGTCGGCACTGATGATCATGACCCTCGGGGCCGGTAAAGGCGCACAGGTGACCATCGAGACCGGCGACGAGGCGGTACTGACGACGATCGCCGAATTGGTCGAGCAGGACCTCGACGCCTGACGGCGACGCAGAAGTCGCGATGAGGAGCGCGGCCCTCGGTTCACCGCGAACCGCTCAGGCCCTGCCCTTGAGCATCAGGTTCCAGTACATGAACGGCAGCGCGTACTTCTTGAGGTACCAGTAGGCGCGGTGTGGCTTGGTCGGGTCCAGCCCGGGGAGCGACGGGGTGATGTTGAAGTCGTAGTCGAACTCAGCCAGCAGCATGTCGTGGCCGGAGGTGACGATGGGGCAGGACGCGTAGCCGTTGTAGCTGCCCGGCAACGGCCGGCCGTCGAGGACGGCCGAGATGTTCTCCACCACGGCCGGGGCCTGCTTCCGGATCGCCGCCCCGGTCTTGGAGTTCGGGGTGGAACCGGCGTCGCCGAGAGCGAAGACGTTGGGGTGGCGCACATGCTGCAGGGTGTGCTTGTCGACCTCGACGTAACCGAGCGCATCGCCGGTCGAGAGCGGACTGGACTTGATCCAGTCCGGCGCCGACTGGCGTGGCACGGCGTGCAGCATGTCGTAGTCGAGGGTCAGGTCCGAACCGCCCTCGGCCACCGCGCTGACCGTCACCTTGCGTGAGTCCGCATCCACCGCAGTCACTTCCGACAACGTGTGCAGGTGGATACCGTAGCCGGCGATCACCTTGTCGAGACTGTCTGCGATCGCCGGGATGCCGAATGCCCGCGGCGTCGGGACCACCAGGTGAATGTCCATCGCGCCCAGCACGCCCTGCTTTCGCCAATGGTCGGCGGCGAGATAGGCGATCTTCTGCGGTGCGCCCGCGCACTTCATCGGGAACATCGGCATCATGAACACCGCCGAACCCGAACGGGTGCCGCGGACCAGGTCCCAGGTCTTGGGGGCCAGGTCGAAACGGAAGTTCGACGACACCCCCGGCCCCTCGACCGCCTGCGCCAGGCCCTCGGTCTTGTCCCAGTCCAGCTGGATGCCCGGGCAGACCACCAGGGCGTCGTAGCCGTAGACCGAGCCGTCCGAACACGTCACGGTGTCGTTGTCCGGGTCGAAAGCGTTGGCCGACTTACGTATCCACGTCACCCCCTTCGGCATGACCGACGCCTCCGGACGCTCGGTGGACGGCGCGTCGGCCAGCCCGCCGCCCACCAACGTCCACATCGGCTGGTAGTAGTGCTTATCGGACGGCTCGATCACGGCGACATCAGTGAATCCCTTGCGCAGCAGGCGCGCCGCCACGGTGATGCCGGCGGTGCCGCCACCGACGACGAGAATCTGGTGTTTGGCCCTGGTGCCCATATCGGTTCCTCGTGTTGATCAGGCGTTCTGCGTGGCTTCGTCCCAGGCGTTGTACCCGCCGAGAACGTCACTGACGTCGTCGAAGCCGCGCTGGCGCAGCAGGCTGGCGGCGACCGATGACCGGTAGCCCCCGGCACAGTAGACCACGGTCGGCTTGCGCGGGTCGAGCTCAGCCACCCGGTCCGGCAGCTGCCCGACCGGGATGTTCACCGCGTTGGCGATCATGCCGGCAGCGGCTTCGCCCGGGTTGCGGACATCCACCAGCTGCAGTTCGGGGACGTCGGCGATCCGCTCGTCGAGCGCATTGGTGGTCAGCCTCGAAGCCACCTCGACATCTCGCTGGTGCTCGAACATCACCGCGTACGGATCCTTGAGGTAGCCGATCACCCGGTCGAATCCGATCCGGGCCAGCCGGTTCTTACCCTCCAGTTCCCGCTCGGGATCGGTCATCAGCACGATGTCGTCCTCGGGTTTGACGACCGAACCGGCGAACTCGGCGTAGCGGCCCTCCAGTCCGATGTTGACCGCTGCCTTCAGATGCCCCAGGGCGAACTCCTCGGGATCGCGACCGTCGACCAGGATCGCCCCCGCGGCCAGTGCCGCGCCGACCTCGTCATAGGTCATCGGCGTCGGCATCTCGGTCTCGTCGAGGAGGTCGCGGCCCTGGCGGTTGAGGACTGCGTTGTAGACGAAGTACCCCGGCGCCGGCGGCTGACCCTCGGTCACGAGTTCGACGAAGCGCTCCTTGCTGGAAGCGCGCAATGCGTAGTTGGTCTTGCGCTGCTCTCCCATCGTCGACCACAGATCGGTCGACAGGTTCTTGCCGCACGCCGAACCGGCACCGTGCGCCGGGTAGACCTTGGTGGTGTCCGGCAGCGGCATCAGCTTGTTATGCAGCGACTCGTACAGCTTGTCGGCCAACTCGTCGCGGGTGAAGCCGATCGAGGACAGCAGGTCGGGTCGGCCGACATCACCGATGAACAGGGTGTCACCGGTGAGCACGCCGTAGGGCACGGTGTCGCCGGAGTGCTCGTAGATGACGATGCTCATGGACTCCGGGGTGTGTCCGGGAGTGTGCAGGAACTCCAACTGCACGTCGCCCAGCGAGTAGCGCTCGCCGTCGGTGACCGCCATGTGATCGAACTCCGGTTGCGCGATCTCGGAGTAGACGATCTTCGCACCGGTCGCCTCGGCCAGCTCGAGGTGGCCGGACAGGAAGTCGGCGTGGAAGTGGGTTTCGATGACCAGTTCGATGGTCATTCCCAGTTCCCGGGCGTCGGCAAGGTACTCACTGACGTCGCGCTGCGGGTCGACCACCACGGCGCGACCGGTGGTCTCGTCGCCGATCAGGTAGGACGCGTGCGACAGGCATTCCAGGTAGTACTGGTTGAACTTCATAATCGGTCTCCTCTGTGCTGACGTTCCAGTGGCTCTCATCGCGGTTCCGTTGCTCATACCGTTGGGATCGGTATACCGCCAGGGGTACCCACAGCAAGGAGATTACATACCCCCGAGGGTATGTGCAAGTGGTCGTCCGGGAGCCCGGATCTCGTCAGAGCCACCAGCGTTCCAGGACCCGGGCGAGTCCGTCGTCGCCGTTCGGGGCCGTGACCTCATTGGCTGCCGCGAGGGCCTCGGGATGGGCGTTACCCATCGCGACTCCGTGACCGGCCCAGAGCAGCATCGGGACATCGTTTGGCATGTCACCGAACGCAACGACGTCC
>JAHZJY010000209.1 GCA_022600695.1 Actinomycetes bacterium
CTCGCGACACTGCTTGGTGGCGTCATCGTCGTCGAGGTGGTGTTCGCCTGGCCGGGGCTGGGACGACTGGTCTACAACGCCGTGGCGGCCCGTGACTACCCGTTGATCCAGGGTGCGGTGTTGCTGATCGCGGCG
Source organism: Actinomycetes bacterium (assembly GCA_022600695.1). GTDB lineage: Bacteria > Actinomycetota > Actinomycetes > Mycobacteriales > Mycobacteriaceae > Mycobacterium. The sequence goes on from JAHZJY010000209.1 coordinate 136, forward strand.
CTGTTCCTGCTCATCAATCTGCTCGTCGATGTGCTCTACGCGGTGGTCGATCCGAGGATCCGCCTCGCATGACGGAAACGAGGCAAGGAGTCAGCCCGGCAAACCGCGACAGCATCAGGGTCACATCGTGGCGGCTGCTTGCGCTCAACCCGCTGACGTTGGTCAGCGCAGTGGTTTTGGTGACTGTGGGAGTCGTCGCGGTGAGCGCGAAGTGGATCGCCCCATACGGCATCAACGACGTCGACGTCCCCAACGCCCTGCAGGCGCCCAACGGCACGCACTGGTTTGGCACCGACGAATTGGGCCGCGACGTGTTGTCCCGCGTGCTGGTCGCGGTCCAGGCCTCGATGCGGATTGCCGTCACCAGCGTCACGTTCGCGGTGGTGGTGGGGGTCATGGTGGGGGTGGTGGCTGGTTACTTTGCCGGCCGGAAGGGCGGCTGGCTTGACACCGTGCTGATGCGTGTCGTCGACGTGATGTTCGCGTTCCCGGTGCTTCTGCTGGCACTCGCCATCGTCGCGATACTCGGCCCGGGGGTCGGTACGACGATCCTGGCGATCGGCATTGTGTACACGCCGATCTTCGCGCGCGTGGCCCGGGCCGGCACCCTGAGCGTGCGCACCGAACCCTACGTGGCGGTGTCGCGCGCAATGGGTTCCGGCGACCTGTACATCATCCGGCGGCACATACTGCCGAACATCTCCGGCCCGCTCATCGTGCAGACGTCGCTGTCACTGGCGTTCGCCATCCTGTCCGAGGCCGCCCTGTCATTCCTCGGGCTGGGAATCCAGCCTCCCCAGCCCTCGCTGGGCCGAATGATCTTCGACTCGCAGGGCTTCGTGACGATGGCGTGGTGGATGGCAGTGTTCCCCGGCGTCGCGATCTTCGTTATCGTGCTCGCATTCAACCTTTTCGGCGACGGGCTTCGCGATGTGCTGGATCCCAAGCAGCGCAGCGCAATCGAGGCGCGCAGGCGGGAGCGGTGATGAGCTCGCAGCCCGTTCTGAGCGTGCAGGATCTCCGGGTGCGTATCGGGGGGAACACGATCGTCGACGGGGTGTCCTTCAGTGTCCGCCGGGAGGAGACGGTCGGCATCGTGGGTGAATCGGGTTCCGGTAAGTCGATGACGGTGCTCGCCGCAACCGGACTGCTGGATGCCCCGGGCGCTCGGGTGTCGGGCACGAGCACGCTCAACGGTCAGTCCGGCGAACCGGTGCAGCTGATCGGTGCCCGCCCGCGGGTGCTGCGTGGCGTTCACGGCGCGCGGATCGGTTTCGTCTTCCAGGACCCGGGGACCTCATTGAATCCGCTGCTGACCCTGGAACGTCAGATCACCGAATCCCTGGAGGCGCATCGCGGAATGACGCGCCGGGATGCCGGCCGCCGAGCGCTGGAGCTGCTCGAGGCGGTCGGTCTACCGGATCCTGCGATTCGTCTGCACGCCTACCCGCATCAACTTTCGGGCGGGCAGCGGCAGCGGGTGATGATCGCGATCGCGCTGGCGTGCGACCCGGAGCTGTTGATCGCCGACGAGCCGACCACCGCACTGGACGTCACGACACAGGCGCAGATCATCGAGTTGGTGCGCGCGTTGCAGCACGATTTCGGGACCGCGGTGGTGTGGATCAGCCACGACCTCGGTGTGATCGGGCAAGTGGCGCAGGATGTCACGGTGCTGCGCGCCGGCGCGGCCGTCGAGCAGGCGCCCATCATGAACCTGTTCGATCGGCCGCATGACGAGTACACCCGCGAGTTGCTGGCCGCACGCCCGGTGATCGACGGTTCCGGGCCACCGGCAGTGGTCCACGCGGAGCCGCTGCTGACGGTCGACGGCCTCGATGTGCGGTTCGCGGTGTCCACACCGGTGGGCCGCTCGACCGTACACGCGGTCAGGAACGTTTCGTTTCGGATTCGCCGCGCGACGACGCTGGGTCTGGTGGGCGAATCCGGTTCGGGGAAGTCCAGTGTGGCGGCAGCGCTGACCGGACTGGCAAGGCCCGATGCAGGCGCTGCGACACTTGACGGCACCGACATTCTCAATGCGAAGGGCGCCACCAGGAAGACGCTGCGCCGCCGTATCGGCCTGGTGTTCCAGGATCCGTTCTCATCCCTGAATCCCCGCGCCCGGGTGGACGTCTCGATCTCCGAGCCGCTGAGAGTGCACGGGCTGGTGAAGGGTGCCCCGGCGCGGCGCGACCGTGTCGCCGAACTACTCGATCTCGTCGGTCTGCCGAGCGCCTTCGCCAAGAGGTACCCTCACGAGCTCTCGGGCGGGCAGCGTCAGCGGGTGAGCATCGCCCGCGCGCTGGCCGCCCAGCCCGACCTCCTCATCCTCGATGAGGCGACCGCGTCACTGGATGTGTCGGTGCAGGCGCGTGTTCTGGAGTTGCTGTCCCGGCTGCAACGCGAACTCGGATTGACCTACCTGCTGATCGGTCATGACCTTGCCGTGATCCGACAGCTGAGCCACGACGTGCTGGTGATGCGCGACGGTGCCGTCGTCGAGAATCGGCCGGCGGACGAGCTGTTCGCCGCCCCCGCGCAGCAGTACACCCGCGACCTGCTGGCGGCAGTTCCCCCGATGGAGCCACGCGCTGTTGGGTGATCGACGCTTCGACCCTGAGAAAGTTGTGAGTCACATGCTCCTGCGTAGGGGTGGATGACGTTGTGGCGCAGAGAATTATCAAGTCCGAGAGTAAGTCGAAGGCGTGTGGTCACTCCTCCGCTGAGGCATACGGGAGAGCTGTCAACGGGCTAACATCGTGTGGTGCGCATTTATCGTGACAGCAAATCCCGTCGGCTCGCAATCAGGAGGCATGGTTCTCGGGTTGCCCGCCGGACCTCCTCCGCCGCGGCGATCGTCCTGATGGCTGCGGCGCTTCTGCTCGCGCCCGCCGCAACGCAATCGGGGCTGGGTACTCCGTCCGCGCACGCCGCGGGCTGCCCGGATATCGAGGTGGTGTTCGCCCGCGGCACAGACGAGCCGCCGGGTATCGGCCGGGTCGGGCAGGCGTTCGTCGACTCGCTGCGGGGTCGGGTCGGCGGCCGGTCAGTCGGCGTCTACGCCGTCGTCTATCCCGCGACGTATGACTTCCTTGCCGCAGGCGGTGGCGCCAACAACGCGAGCGGCCACATTCAGTACATGGTGAACACCTGCCCGAACACCAGGCTGGTGCTCGGCGGCTACTCCCAGGGTGCCGCGGTGATCGACATCATCGCCGCGGTGCCGTTCCCCGCCATCGGGTTCGACGCGCCGCTGCCACCCAACGTGCCCCAACACGTCGCCGCGATCGCCGTGTTCGGCAACCCGTCAGCCAAGATCGGCCTGCCCCTGACCGTCAGCCCGGTGTGGGGTGCGGTGACCATCGATCTCTGCGAACCGGGCGACCCGATCTGTTCTGACGGCAACAACTTCGAGGCGCACAGGGGGTACGTCCCGGGAATGACGAGTCAGGCGGCCGCCTTCGTGGCGAGTCGGCTGTAGATCGCATTTGCTACGCAACGGCTCCACTTGTCGCACGGCTGAGGTGGCGTCGCGCGACTTGCGTAACGACGTGGCCGGCGTGCTGCGCCGGGTCGAGGCCGGGGAAGTCATCACGATCACGGTGAAAGGTGAGCCGGTGGCCGGCACACCGCTGCCGGGTCCAGTCGGCGGCGCTCGGTGCTGGCCGGTGACACCACCGACAATGTTCGACCGATTCAATACTCTCCAGTTCGACAGGCCCGGCCGGCAGTATTCCGGCGCGGTGAAGACCGTCTCCGGCCACCGGACTAAGTGGGCTGTCCACCCGGGACGCTCAACGCGTCGATCGCGGCGCGGAGTTTGGCGGCGACCTCGTCGGCGACCTCCTGCAATGCGTCGTCGCCACTGACCTCCACGAGCACTTGCGGATCCATGGCTTCCACAAGCACCGAGGAGTCATCGGCAGGGTCGGCGCGAACGACGACATTGCATGGAAGTAATAGCCCGATCTGCCGATCGGCCGTCACGGCACGGTGGGCGAGTGGCGGATTGCACGCGCCGAGGATCAGGTAATCCTCCATGTCCTGGCCGATCTTGGCTTTCAGGGTGGCCTTCATATCGATCTCGGTGAGGACGCCGAAACCCTGACCTGCCAAGGCCTCGCGGGTTCGAGCCACCGCGTCGGTAAACGAGCTCTGCAAGGACGTGGATATGGCGATGTTCATGGGATCTCCTTCCATGCTCCAAGTCTGGCACTTCCACTGTGCCGCCATGCCGTCAATCCGTCATGCCGTCAGGACCGCATCGAGGCCATCACTCGGCTGACGATCATGGACCGCATCCGTCGGGGGAGCGCTGACAGGGACAGGGTGAGAAACTTTGCCCGCGTTCCGGGCACCACCGTCACCCGCCTGCCGAGACCGGACCACGCGGCGCCGGTCACGACCGCCGGTGTGGTCGCGGATTTCATGCTCAAGCCGGCGCGGGCGGCGAAGCCGGTGTGCACCGGTCCCGGGGCGACGCACAGCACATCGACACCGAGTGGCTTCAGTTCGCCATGCAGTCCCTCGGCCAGGGTCTGGACGTAGGCCTTGGTGGCGGCATAGTTGGCTTCACCGGGAACGCCCTGCCAGCCCAGGATGGAGCCGAACAGGATGATCCCGCCGCGTCCCCGGGCGGTCATGCGCCGGGCCAGGACATGGGAAAGCTGGGTGACGGCGGTGATGTTGAGCGCCACCATGTCCAGTTCGTCGCCGACCGCCGAGGCGGTGAAAGGTTTCGTGGTGGCGAAGCCGGCCGCCAGCACGGCCAGGCCGATGTCGACGGCATCCACGGCTGCGATCAGCGCCTCCAGACCCTGCGGGGTGCTCAGGTCGGCGGCAACCGCCCGGGTCTGAACGTTGTTGTCCCGCTCGATGTTTTGGGCCAGGGCGCGCAGCTTGTCCTCGCTGCGGGCGGCCAGTACCACGTTGAGGCCGTCGGCGGCCGCGCGGCGGGCCATCGCCTCGCCGATACCGTCACTGGCGCCGGTAACCAGTGCCCACGGACCATAGTGCCGGGGGTCTCTCATCGCTTTTCTCCGATCGGGTGTGCGGGAAGGACGGCCAGGACGAAGAGCGCGCCGGCCAGGCAGATCGCTGCCGCGGTCAGGCATCCGGCGTTCA
>JAHZJY010000210.1 GCA_022600695.1 Actinomycetes bacterium
ACCTCATTGACCTCTCACAGCTGGTGACCGCGTACTACACGGTGCAACCCGACCCCGACGATGTCGCCCAGCAGGTGGCCTTCGGGACGTCCGGGCACCGCGGATCCAGCTTGGACGGGGCGTTCAATGAGGCGCACATTCGGGCCACCACCCAGGCGATCTGCGAATACCGCGCCGCTTGTGGCACCACCGGGCCGCTGTTCCTGGGCCGCGACACCCATGGGCTGTCCGAGCCGGCCTGGACCACGGCCTGCGAGGTACTGGCCGGCAACGACATCGAGGTACTCATCGACTCGGCAGGCCGATACACCCCGACGCCGGCGGTCAGCCACGCCATCCTGTCCTATAACCGCGGCCGCGGCACCGGCCTGTCCGACGGGATCGTCGTCACCCCGTCGCACAACCCGCCCCGCGACGGCGGTTTCAAATACAACCCGCCCAACGGCGGGCCGGCCGACGCCGACGCCACCGCCGCGATTGCCAAGCGCGCCAACGAGATTCTGCGCGGCGGCCTTGCGGAGGTTAAGCGTGTCCCGGCGGCCCGTGCCTTTGGGCATGCGCAGCGGTACGACTACCTGGACGCCTATGTGTCCGATCTGGACGCCGTCGTCGACATCGGCGCCATCCGCGCGCAGGGAATCCGGATCGGCGCCGACCCGTTGGGCGGGGCCAGCGTGGACTACTGGGCCGCGATCGCCGAACGGCACAACCTTGCGTTGACGGTGGTCAACCCGTTGGTGGACGCCACCTGGCGGTTCATGACCCTGGACACCGACGGCAAGATCCGGATGGACTGCAGTTCGGCCAACGCCATGGCGTCACTGATCGCCAACCGGGAGGACTACCAGATCGCGACCGGCAACGATGCCGACGCCGACCGGCACGGCATCGTCACCCCCGACGGCGGTCTGATGAACCCCAACCACTACCTGGCGGTCGCGATCGACTACCTCTGTAACCACCGGCCGGATTGGCCGGCCCGGGTGGCGGTCGGCAAGACCGTGGTCAGCTCGTCGATCATCGACCGGGTGGTTGCCGGCCTGGGCCGGACGCTGGTGGAGGTGCCCGTCGGGTTCAAGTGGTTCGTCGATGGATTGATCGGCGGGACCATCGGATTCGGCGGCGAGGAATCGGCGGGAGCGTCATTCCTGCGTCGGGACGGATCGGTGTGGACCACCGATAAGGATGGCATCATCCTGGCGCTGCTGGCATCGGAGATGCTGGCCGTCACCGGTAGGACACCCTCGCGGCGTTACGCTGAACTGGCCGATCAATACGGAGCGCCGGTCTACGCGCGGATGGACGCCCCCGCCGATCGGGATCAGAAGGCGCGGCTGGCCAAACTGTCACCCGAACAGGTCAGCGCCACTGAACTGGCCGGGGAGCCGATCACCGCCAAGCTGACCGCCGCCCCGGGCAACGGAGCCGCGATCGGCGGGCTGAAGGTGACCACCGCCAACGGCTGGTTTGCCGCGCGCCCGTCCGGAACCGAGGACGTCTACAAGATCTACGCCGAATCATTTCTGGGTCCCGAGCATCTGGCGCGGGTGCAGGAAGCGGCCCGGGAAGTAGTCAATACAGTCATATCGTGAGTTCGACAGCCGAGGGGGCCGCGCCGCCGGCTCAGGCCCGGCTGCCCCGCGAGGTGTGGTCGCTGGTCACCGCCAACGCGATCATCGCCCTGGGCTACGGGGTGGTCGCCCCGGTGTTGCCGCAGCTGGCCCGGCACTTCGGGGTGAGCATCAGCGCGGCGACCTTCGTCATCACCGCGTTCGCGGTGATGCGACTGCTGGCCGCGCCGCCGACCGGGCTGCTCGTGCAACGGTTGGGGGAGCGCAAGGTCTACGTCAGCGGTGTTCTGGTGGTCGCGGTGTCCACAGCGGCGTGTGCAGTCGCCCAGACCTACTGGCAGTTGCTGGCTTTTCGGGCGTTGGGCGGTATCGGCTCGACAATGTTCTTCGTCTCGGCGCTGGGGCTGATGATCCGGATGAGCCCGGCCGACGCCCGCGGCCGGGTGGCGGGTCTGTTCTCCGGGGCCTTCCTCGTCGGTTCGGTCGTCGGGCCGGTCGTCGGCAGTTTGACCGCGGGTCTGGGTCTGAGCGCGCCGTTCGTCATCTACGGTGCGCTGCTGCTGTTCGCCGCGGCGATCGTCTTGATCAGCCTTCGACATTCCGAACTGGCCGCTCCGGCCGGCGGCGACGATCCGACCGTGACGGTGCGGTCCGCGCTGCGCCACGGTGCCTACCGGGCGGCGTTGCTGTCCAACTTCGCCACCGGCTGGTCGCTGTTCGGGCTGCGGTTCGCGCTGGTTCCGCTGTTCGTCGTCGAGGGTCTGCACCGCAGTCCGGGGATCGCCGGGCTGGCCTTGACCGCGTTCGCGGTCGGCAACGTCATCGCGGTGCTGCCCAGCGGCCGGCTCTCCGACCGGATCGGTCGGCGTCCGCTGCTGATCGTCGGCTTGGGACTGGCCGGGATCATGACCGCTGTGCTGGGTCTGGCGCCATCGCTGCCGATACTGCTCGCGGGGGCGGTGTTGGCCGGGTTGGCCTCCGGTGTCTACAACTCACCTCAGCAAGCCGCGGTCGCCGACATCATCGGTAAAGCCCGCGGGGGCACGGCGATCGCGACGTTTCAGATGATGTCGGACTTCGGCTCGATCGTGGGCTCGCTCGGGGTCGGGTTGATCGCCCAGCAGCTGTCCTTCGGCTGGGCTTTCGGAATCAGCGGGGCCATCCTGGTGTTGGCCTCGATCGGCTGGATGTTCGCACCGGAAACCTGCGGTGAGCCGCCGGCGGAGCACACGCCGGCCCGGCCGTTGGGACCGGAGGCGGCCGGCGAGCTGCCCTGAGAGGAGCCCCTGAGGGGAGCGGGGCCCGGCGGGGTGCATGGGCGGTCACAAGTGTCGGTGGGCTCCGGGGTCGTGGTTGCGGGGCCGGGGAGGTTTTGAGGCGGATCGGGCGGTGGTGTAGCTTCGTGACCACGACTGGGGCTATGGCGCAGCTGGTAGCGCACCACACTGGCAGTGTGGGGGTCAGGGGTTCGAGTCCCCTTAGCTCCACCAG
>JAHZJY010000211.1 GCA_022600695.1 Actinomycetes bacterium
CCGGGATCACCGTGGTGCGCAGCTACGGCTCCAGCGAGACCGCCGGCGGTTGCGTGTACGACGGGCTGCCCCTTGACGGGGTTGAGGTGCGCCTCGAAAACTCCGGGGACGACTGCGGTGGGCTGGACGGTATCGGCAGTGTCGTGATCGGCGGGGCCACCCTGGCCGTCGGCTACCGCAACCCGCCGGACCCCGACCCGGTCAGCGAACCGGGCTGGTTCCACACCGATGACATTGGGCGCTTTGATGATTCGGGCCGGTTGGTGATCCTCGGCCGGGCCGACGAGGCGATCAGCACCGGCGGTCTGACGGTCATGCCGGGTCCGGTGGAGGCCGTGCTGGGCCGGCACCCGGAGGTGGCCGAGTGCGCGGTCTTCGGCGTGGCCGACGACCGGTTGGGCCAGCGGGTGGTGGCCGCGGTGGTGCTCACCCCCGGGGCCGCACCGACCCTGGCCGAGTTGCGGGACTTCATCTCCCAGTCACTCGACAGCACCGCCGCGCCCCGGGAACTGCACGTGGTCGAAGGACTACCCCGGCGCGGAATCGGCAAACTCGACCGAGCAGCGCTGCGGCAGCTGTTCGGATGACCAGATGACCCCCGCGGTACCGCCGGCCGCTGACGAAACCGTGACGACTGGGGCGGTTCCCGGGCCACCGCCGCTACAGTTGGGGCATGCCGTCTCGGGTGTTGATCGCCGACGACGATGCCGTCGTGCGCGATGTCGTCCGACGCTACCTGGAACGCGACGGCCTCGAGGTCAGTATCGCCGGCGACGGTAACGAAGCCCTGCGCTTGCTGGGCACCGAGCGAATCGACGTCGCGGTGCTCGATGTGATGATGCCCGGGCCGAACGGGCTGTCGCTGTGCCGCACCCTGCGCCAGGGCGGCAACTACACGGTTCCGATCATTCTCCTGACGGCGCTGAGCGAGGAGGACGACCGGATCGCCGGTCTCGAGGCGGGCGCCGATGATTACCTGACCAAGCCGTTCAGTCCGCGGGAACTGGCATTGCGGGTGCGGTCGGTGCTGCGCCGCGCCCCCGCCACACCCTCGAGCGTCCCGTTGGAGATCACCGTCGGTGCGCTGACCGTGACCACCGCTTCCCGGTCGGTGGCGGTCGCCGGTGAGCCGGTCGGACTGACCAACCGGGAGTTCGACCTACTGATGTTCTTCCTGACGCACACCGACACCGTCTTCTCCCGGGAAGAACTCCTCAAGCAGGTGTGGCACTGGGACTTCGGCGATTTGTCCACGGTCACCGTCCACGTCAAGCGGCTGCGGTCCAAACTCGGTGACCATCATCGGGTTCAGACGGTGTGGGGCCGGGGCTACCTGTGGCGCGGGGAAGCCGATGCCAGTGACCGTGGCTCCGCATAGCCTGACCGAAATCGCCCTACTCGCGCTGGGATTCTCCCTTCCGGTGGTACTGGTCGGCGTGGTGGTCATCCGGCTGGCGCGGTCCTGGTCGATCACCGTGAGCATGGTGGCACTGGTCCTGATCCCCACCCTGGCCACCTTCGCCGGGGTGTTCGGAGCGAGCGGATTCATGTCCGACGACGCATTCCGCACCATTGCCGTGATCTTATCCGTGGTGGCCGTGGTGACACTGCCCGCCGCGGTGATGCTGGCCCGGTACCTGGCCCGACGGACGGTGTGGGAGCAGGAGATTCAGGATGCCGAGCAGGCCGCCGAGCAGTCCCGGCGGCAGCTTGTCGCCTTCGTCAGCCACGATCTGCGGACTCCGCTGGCCGGAATACGGGCGCTGTCGGAGGCGATCGCCGACGGCGTGGTCAGCGAGGACGAAGTCCGGGTACAGGCCAAGAACATCGAGCAGGAGAGCATCCGGCTCTCGGAGATGGTCGATGACCTTTTCGAGATGGCGAAGATCAACGCCGGCGCGGTGACCGCGCCCTATGAGCAGGTGGCCCTCGACGAGGTCGTCGACGACGTGCTGAGCGCCCACCGGATCGCCGCCGAACGCTCCGGCGTGGATTTGACGGTGAACCTTCCCGGCCGCCCGGTCCGGGTGATCGGCAGCGACCGGGCGCTGGTGCGGGTGCTGTCCAACCTGGTGGCCAACGCGATCGCGCATACCCCGGCCGGGGGGACGGTCACATTGTCGGTGGGCGCCGACCGGGACGGGGCGTGGGCGCGGGTGGATGACACCGGGGTCGGGATCGACGCGGACGACCTGCCCCGGGTGTTCGACGTCGCCTACCGGGGATCCAATCACCGTGTACCACGGGAGGATTCGTCGCTGCCCAGCGGATCCGGCCTCGGCTTGGCGATCGCCGCGGGGCTGGTCCGGGCCCACCGCGGCAGCCTTTCGGCACATAACCTGGATCGCGGCGCCCGGTTTGAGGTGCGGCTGCCGTTGGCGGCCGGTTAGCCGCGCCTCCCCCGGCCCCCACCGGCTGAGGGGGGTTCAGTCCTCGAGTGTGCCGAACAGTCGTTCGGCGGCGGCGACATAATCCTCGATGAACTCCAGCACCACCTCGCGGGCGGGTTTGATCTTGGTCATCAGGCCCACACCCTGGCCGACGAAATAGGTGGACAGTGCCTGCGCCCCGGGATGGCCGGTCTCGGCCAGCTTGTCGATACGGCGCAGCGCCGGCTCGGCGACCATCGCCTGCAGCGGCAGCGGCAGCGGCTGGCGGCCGTTCGGGTTCGGCGCCCAGGCGTCGGTCCAGTCCGAGCGCAGCTGCCGGGACGGCTTGCCGGTCCGGCCGGCCGACCGCACGGTGTCCCGCGACGAGGCGGTCAACATCTTCTGCTTGGTGTGTGGGGCGGTCTCGGCCTCATCGGTGGTCAACCAGACCGAACCCGTCCACGCCCCGGCGGCGCCCAACGCCACACAGGCCGCCATCTGCCGCCCGGTGACGATACCGCCCGCGGCCAGCACCGGCACGTCCCCGCCGCCGGGAATCTCCGAGATCGCCTCCAGCACTTCGGGAATGAGCACGAGGGTGGACACCTCACCACAATGCCCACCCGCTTCGGTGCCCTGAGCGATGATCAGATCGACGCCGGCATGGACCTGCTTGATGGCGTGCTCCTTGGCGCCGACCAGGGCGGCCACCGGGATACCGCGTTGTTTACCGGCCTCGATCATGTAATCGGGCGGTACGCCGAGGGCGTTGGCCATCAGCTTGATCGGGTGGTTCAGCGAGACCTCCAGCAGGCTCTGACCGGTATCCCCGGACAGCGCCGAGGAGGCCACCCGTAATTCCTCAACCTCGATATCGTGCGCGGCGAGCAACTCGTTGATGAAGGTGCGGTGTTCGCCGGGGATGCGTTCGGCCAGCTGGTCCTTGGTGAGGCTCTCGCCCTTCCCCTCGAACTTCGCGGGCACGATGATGTCGACGCCGTAGGGCTTGCCGTCGACGTGCTCGTCGATCCAGCACAGTTCCTGCTCCAGCTGATCGGGCCGGAACGCGACACCACCCAGAACGCCGAGGCCGCCGGCGTTGGTCACCGCGGCCACCACATCGCGGCAGTGACTGAAGGCGAACAGGGGGAACTCGATGCCGTACTGGTCACAGATCGGTGTCTTCACACCCCCAGTATGGACAGCCCCGCGACCGGCTGTCAGGGCAGGTCGAACGGAAGCTCGACGCCTTCGTGCGCCAGACAGTGGGTGCACACCCGATCAGAGCTCACCCGGTCGATGGCCCGGTGCACCAGCTCCTTGAACGGGCCGATGTTTCGCTCGAACTCGGCGAACACGTCGACGGCCCGCACCCCGGCGCCGGCGGCGACCCCGGCGTCGACATCAGTCACCAGAGCTACTGCGGCGTAGCACATCTCCAGTTCCCGGGCGAGTACGGCCTCCGGGTAGCCGGTCATATTGACCAGGGTGAAACCCTGCCGGGCGAACCACTGGCTCTCCGCGCGGGTGGAGAACCGCGGACCCTGAACGACCACCATGGTTCCGCCGTCGACCACCCCGGGCAGGCCGGCGGCCGCGGCACGCAGCGCCGGGCAGTACGGATCGGCGAAACCGATGTGGATACCGCCGGAGTCGAAATAGGTGTCCGGGCGGCCGCGGGTACGGTCGATCAGCTGGTCGGGAACCACGACCGCACCCGGCCCGAGATCGGCGGTCAGGCTGCCCACCGCGCACGGTCCGAAGACCCGCCGGACGCCCAGTGCCCGCAGCGCCCACATATTGGCCCGGTAGGGCACGGTATGCGGAGAGAACTCGTGGCTGAGCCCGTGCCGGGGCAGAAACGCCACCTCGTGATGGCCCACCCGGCCCACCGTGATCGGTGCGCTCGGATCGCCGTAGGGGGTCTGCACGGCCACACTGCGCGCGTCGGCGCCGAAGAAAGTGTAGAAACCGCTACCGCCGATGACCCCGATCACGGATCACATTGTGCCCGGGTGGTTCACTCGGTGCGTGATCGCCCGTTCTCCACTGTTCCGATTGGGGCTCGCGGTCGTGGTGGGTCTCGCGGCGGCGGTGCTGGCGCGCCACGGGTTGGGCTGGCCCTACGCGCCGCCGATCGGATGGATCGCCGGCGCGACGCTGTTCCTGGGCTGGTCCTGGTGGCTGCTGCGGAGGATGGACGGTGCCGAGACCCGGCGCCACGCCGGCGACTGGGACTCCAGCAGCCGGGTGGCACATCTGTCCGTACTGACCGCCGGCCTGGCCAGCCTGGCGGGGGTCGGCTATCTGCTGGGCGGCAAGGCCACCCACGATCTCGCCGCGGCGGCGGTGGGGGTGCTCAGCGTCGGAGCATCCTGGTTCACCATCCACACGTTCTTCATGCTGCGCTACGCGCGGCTGTATTACCGGACATCACTCCCGCCGATCGATTTCCACCAGGACGGACTGCTGCCGTCGTATCACGACTTCGCCTACCTGGCGTTCACCGTGGGGATGACCTATCAGGTCTCCGACACCGAGATCACCAGCACCGACGTTCGGCGCGCGGTGTTGTCGCAGGCGCTGTTGTCCTTCTTCCTGGGTGCGATCATCATCGCGATCACCCTGAACCTGGTGGTCTCGCTGGCCGGTTGAGGCCCCGTGCGACCATTGCGCGATGGCCACCTTCGCGCAGTGGGCCGCCGGTGCCCGTCCACGCACGCTGCCCAACGCCGTCGCCCCGGTGATCGCCGGTACCGGCGCGGCGGCCTGGCTCGATTCGGAGGTGTGGTGGAAAGCGCTTCTGGCGCTGGCGGTCTCGGTTGCGCTGATAGTCGGGGTGAACTTCGCCAACGACTACTCCGACGGTATCCGCGGCACCGACGATGAACGGGTCGGACCACTGCGACTGGTGGGCTCCAAACTGGCCACACCGCGCGCGGTGCGCACCGCCGCGGTGCTCAGCCTGGCGCTCGGCGCGGTCGCCGGGTCGGCACTGGCGTTGGTGAGCGCGCCGTGGCTGATCGCCGTCGGCGCGGCGTGTATCGCCGGAGCCTGGCTCTACACCGGCGGGGCCAGGCCGTACGGATACGCGGGCTTCGGCGAGATCGCGGTGTTCGTGTTGTTCGGACTCGTCGCGGTGCTGGGCACCCAGTACACCCAGGCGCTGACGGTGGACTGGGTCGGCCTGACCCTGGCCGTCGGCATCGGCGCGCTGTCGTCGGCGGTGTTGGTGGCCAATAACCTTCGGGATATCCCGACCGATCGGGTCGCCGGCAAGATGACGCTCGCCGTTCGGCTGGGCGACGGGCGGACCAGGGTGCTGTATCAGCTGCTGGTGGCTGTCCCGGCCGTGCTGACAGTGGTCCTGATGGCAGCCACACCATGGTGCGCGATCGGCTTCATCGCGGTCCC
>JAHZJY010000212.1 GCA_022600695.1 Actinomycetes bacterium
CCGAGGATCACCAACCGGCCCGAATCATCAAAGCGCCCAATGTCATCGGTGTGGAACCAGCCCGGTTCGCTGAACGGGTCGGGGTCCGGCGGGTTGCGGTAGCCGACGGCCAGGGTGGCCCCGCCGATCACGACACTGCCGATACCGTCCCGCCCGCCGGAGTCGTCCCCGGAGTTTTCGAGGCGCACCTCAACCCCGTCAAGGGGCAGCCCGTCGTACACGCAACCGCCGGCGGTCTCGCTGGAGCCGTAGCTGCGCACCACGGTGATCCCGGCGCCGGTGGCGCTGTCGAGCACCGGCCGGGGGGCCGGGCCGCCGCCGAGCAGTACCGCGTCCAACTGCGCGAGTGCCGCGGTGGCGGCCGGGTCGGTCAGTGCCTTCGCCAACTGATTGGCCACCAGTGCGGTGTAGCGGCGTCCGGACCCCAAGTCGTCGATGGCGTTGGGGATTTCAGTGACGTCGAAACCCCGCGAGACATTGATTTCCACCGGCACCGTGCCGGCCAGCAGGCTGCGGACCAACACCTGGATGCCGGCGATGTGATGCGGCGGTAGCGCCAGCAGCCAGGTGCCCGGCCCGCCGAGGCGGTCATGACAGGCCGAGGCGCTGGCGATCAGGGCGGCCGGGGTCAGCATCGCGCCCTTCGGCGCACCGGTGGTGCCGGAGGTGGGTACCACCAGGGCGACCTCCTCACCGATCTCCTCACCGATGCGGAGCGCGGTGGTCAGTTGCTCACTCGTGCGCAGGTCACCGGCCGGAATCGGGACCAGCGGGGCATCGCGACCGTCGAGCACCCCCCGTAGGACGGCAAGCAGGGACAGCACCGATGGGCACGGCGGAATGGTGAGAGCGCGAAGAGTGGTTATCCCGGTGCCTCGCCGTCCCGGGGATCATCCAGCGGCCAGCCGTGCACGACCAGTTTCGCCCGTACCCGTTCCACATCGGACGGGGCCGGCAGCTGATCGGTGATCCGGACGATCTCCGATCCGATGTCGACGAAGCCGGGCTCGGGAAGATGTTTGAGCTGGCGCGCCACTTCGATGACCTCGTCGCTGGTCAGCCGGCGGGCCAGCAGGGCCAGGATCGGCAGATAGTCGTTCTCCGGAACGCCGTTCGGGTAGCCGGAACGCAGCCAGGACACGATGCCGGTGAGGAATCGATTCACCTGCGTCTCCTCCGGACGGGGGCGCCCCGGGGGGCGTCCGTTGGATCCAGATTGCGTGGTTGGGAGTGTAGTGGGTGGGAGTGTCTTTAGCCGGTATCGAGGGCCGGTATCGAGCTAACCGGCGCTGCGCACGCGGATGGGCGAACGCCCGGCATAGTTTTGGTTAACGGTCGATGAATACCTCTGGATATCAGGCAAACGCCCAGTTCGGAGGTGTCGGCGGGGTTCGCCGAAATTAGCCGCCGGAGTCTGCGAAGCCGCAGAATCATGGGCATGGGCACAGAGATGATCATTCTGGTGTTACTTATCGCCACCGCCCTTGCGTTCGACTTCACCAACGGCTTCCACGACACCGGCAACGCCATGGCCACCTCCATCGCGACCAGGGCGCTCAAGCCCAAGACCGCGGTCCTGCTGGCCGGGCTGCTGAACCTGGTCGGTGCCTTCCTCTCGGTGGAGGTGGCCATCACGGTGACCACGGCCGTGCTGCGGGTGCAGGACTCCAAGACCGGTCAGTTGCTTCCCGGTGTCGACCCCTCCACCGGTCTGACGATCATCTTCGCCGGGCTGATCGGCGGCATCCTGTGGAACCTGTTGACCTGGCTGTTCGGTATCCCCTCGAGTTCCTCGCACGCCCTGTTCGGCGGTCTGATCGGCGCCGGCCTGGCCGCGCTCGGCCTGGCCGGCGTCAACTGGAGCGGTGTCACCGCGAAGGTGCTGATCCCCGCTGTCGCCGCGCCGGTGATCGCCGGCCTCGTCGCCGGCTGCGGCACCTGGCTGGTCTACCGGGTCACCCGCAAGGTGCTGCCGCGGCGACGGGAGGAGGGATTCCGCTGGGGTCAGATAGCCACGGCCTCGCTGGTCGCGCTGGCGCACGGCACCAACGACGCCCAGAAGACGATGGGGGTGATCGCGCTCGCGCTGATCACCACCGGGCACCTGACCGGCGATGTGAAAGAAGACGGGCTGCCGGTGTGGATCATCTTCAGTTGTGCGGTGGCGATCGCCCTGGGCACCTATCTGGGTGGCTGGCGCGTCATTCGCACCCTGGGCAAGGGTCTGGTCGAGATCGAGTCGCCGCAGGGGCTGGCCGCCGAGGCGTCATCGGCCGCGATCATCCTGAGTTCCAGCGCTGCCGGCATGGCGCTGTCGACCACCCACGTCGCCACCGGTTCGATCCTGGGCAGCGGGGTCGGCAAGCCCGGCGCGCAGGTGCGGTGGGCGGTGGCCGGGCGGATGGCGGTGGCCTGGCTGATCACCCTGCCGTCCGCCGCCCTGGTGGGCGCGCTGTCCTTCTGGCTGTCCTACGGGGTCAAGGGTTTCACCGGTTCGCAGTTGGCCGGCGACGGACTGATCTTCCTGATCCTGATCGGACTGTCGTTCTACCTGTGGTGGCGGGCGCAGCAACAGAAGGTCGACAGCGGCAATGTCAACGCCGACTGGGACTCCTCGACGAACTCGGTGGTGCCCGCCGAGACACGGGCGGCCAATGGCGCCGGGGCCGGTCCGGAACTGACGTCGGTCTGAACTGAGCGGAAGGACGGGTAATGCACTATCTGGAGAGCATCCTCACGGTGCTCGGTGTCGGGCTGCTGCTCGGCGCCGGACTGCCGGCGATCTTCTCGGTCGGCATGCTGGCCTACTCCCACGGCGCCGGCGGCGAAGAAGCCGACCACCGGATCCACCGACCGAACCCGATGCTGAAGTACCTGGGGATTCTGCTGTTCCTGCTGGTTGCGGTCGTGATCGTGACCGCGGTCGGGTGGATCACCCGGGCGACGATCATGCATCACTTCGGAATTGACCTCTTCCCGATGTTTCCGGCGAAGTGAGGTAGCGATGTCCGTCGAGCAGCGTGACGGTTTCGTCGACAATGTCGTCGGCTGGCTTCGCGACGGCTATCCGCACGGGGTGCCGCCGAAGGACTATTTTCCGCTGCTGGCGCTGTTGATGCGGACGTTGACGGAGGCCGAAGTCGTCAAGGCGGCCCGGACCATCGTCCGGCAGAGCGATGTCGACACCCCGGTGACCGAGGAGCAGATCCGCGACGCGATTCATCAGGTCACCGAGACCGAACCCAATCCGGAGGAGATCCACCAGGTGGCGGCTCGGCTGGCCTCGGTGGGCTGGCCGTTGGAGGACGGCCGGCCCTGACCCGGCCCGGGCACCGTCCCCGGCACCGGGGCGGTGTCAGGCCCGGCTGTCCCGGCGCAGCGGGTGAGTGCCCGGGATCTGCACGAAGATCAGGGTGACCCCGTCGGGGTCGGTGATCTGCAGCTCGTGCAGGCCCCACGGTTCCTGGCGGGCTTCGCGGGTGATCTGCACCCCGCGCCCGGCCAGGTCCTTCTCGACGGCGTACACATCGCGCACCTGCAGCCACAGCGCCGCCGAGGTCGTCTGCGGCTCGCCGTGGCCGGCCAGCTCGATCAGCGACTGACCGGCGAAAAAGACTGTCCCGCCAGGATATTCACGTGCGATGGCCAAGCCCAGCGTGTCCCGGTAGAACGCCAGTGTGAGCGGGTAGTCGGCCGGTCGCAGCAGCATCCGGCTCGCGAGTATCTCCATGGTGGTGTCTCCAGCCTTCTTCATCCTCGGGTCGGCTGCATCCGCTGATTCTTCAGCAGTGCGTTGAGAACGCCGGGCGCGATGACGTCCAGTGCGCGGGCGCCGACCCCGAAGCGGGGGGCGATGCGTACGGGTCGGTGCCGGGCGGCGTCGATCATCCACTGCGCCGCCTCCGCTGTGCTCAGCGCGGGCACCCCCTGATAGGCCTTGGTCGGGGCGATCATCGGAGTGGCCACCAGCGGGTAGTAGAGCGTGGTGGAGTGCACACCGTGGCGGGCCCATTCGGTGTCGATCACCCGGCTCACCGCGCTCAGCGCCGCCTTGGAGGCGTTGTAGACGCCGAACAGCGGCGAGGCCTCGCTGAGCACACCCCAGGTCGCGACATTGATGATGTGGCCGTCGCCGCGCTGGATCATGCCCGGGGCCAGACCGCGGATCAGCCGCAGCGGGGAGTAGTAGTTCAGCGTCATGGTGCGTTCGACGTCATGCCAGCGGTCCAGCGACTCGGCCAGCGGCCGGCGGATGGACCGGCCGGCATTGTTGACCAGGATGTCCACCCCGCCGAAGCGCCGCTCCACGGTGCCGGCGAGTTCGTCGACGGCATCGAGGTCGGACAGATCGCACGGGATCGCGGCCACCGTTCCGCCGGTGTCGGCGATCCGCGCGGACAGCGCATCGAGCAGGTCGGCCCGCCGTGCCACGACGATCACCTCCGCCCCCTCGGCGGCGAACCGTTCGGCTCCCGCCTCGCCGATACCCGAGGACGCCCCGGTGACCAGCACCCGCTTGCCGCGCAGATCGATGCGGGTCATGGCGGGCAGCCGACGGGGTGGGCGCATCCCGGTCATGGCGATCGCTTCGGTCAGCCGACGGCGGAGGGGATTCACGACTGTCGAGTCTATGGAGGTGTCGGTGTGGGTCCGGACCGTAGGGGGCAAAACTACTGCAGGGGTGGACGGGAGCGGCGTGCGGCGGCGCTCAGAGCGGCACGCCCAGCCCGCGCAGCCCGTCCCGTAGCCCGGTGGGCCGCTCGGCGGTGGGCAGCGGGTCCACCAGGACGAATCCGCATCCGAGTTCGCGGGCGGCGCCGTCGTTCTCCTCGCTGTCGCCCACCATGACGGCGTCCCCCGCGGCAACCCCCAGCCGGTCCAGCGCGATCTCGAAGATCCGCCGGTCCGGTTTGACGACGCCGACTTCGTACGACAGCACGAACTCGTCGGCACCGGTCCGCGCCGCGGTGAACGCCGGCCGGATGTCGAAGGCGATATTGGACACCACCGCGGTGCGGACACCCAGCCGTCCCAGCGTGCTCAGCACCGCAACGGTATCCGGGTACGGGGTCCACGACGCCGGGTTCACGCAGCGTTCGTACAGCGCCACGGCATGGGGGTCGGTCAGACCCGTCTCGTACAGCGCGTGCAGGTAGGCCTCGCGGTGCAGGGCCGGCTCCAGGTCCCGCTGCAGCCACACCCGGTAGGCCTGCTCGGTCATCGTCCGCCCGCCACCGGTCGGGTGGGTCAGACGCTCCATCAGCTCGGTCTGGACGTGGTCGTCGACCTCCATCCCGTCGAACCAGCGGTCGTCCTCGTCGAGCCGGAACAGGGTGCCGGAGAAATCGAACAGGACCGCCTTCATCCGACGGCCCGGTCGGAGTCGGCCCAGAATCGTGCCCGGACCGCCTTCTTGTCCGGCTTGCCCAACGCCGTCACCGGAACCGAGTCCACCACGATCACCTGCTTGGGTGACTGCACCGAACCTTTGCGCTCCTTGACCGCCTCCTGGATCTCCCGCCGCACCGCCGCAACCGATTCGGAGTCGGCCGCCTGGTCCGGCCGCAGCACGATCACCGCTGTCACCGCCTCACCCCACTTCTCGTCGGGGGTACCGATCACACAGACCTGCGCCACCGCCGGATGCTCGGCGACGACATCCTCCACCTCGCGGGGAAAGACGTTGAAACCGCCGGTGACGATCATGTCCTTGACCCGGTCGACGATGTACCAGAACCCGTCGGCGTCCTCGCGGGCCATATCGCCGGTGTGCAGCCAGCCGCCGGTGAACGCGGCGGCGGTCTCCTCCGGACGGTTCCAGTACCCGCCGCTCAACAGCGGTCCGGACACGCAGATCTCCCCGACTTCACCGGGCGCCACCGGGTTTCCGTCCGCGTCCAGCAGTGCGGTCCGGGCGAACAGCGTCGGCCGTCCGCAGGACGTCAGCCGTTGCTCGTCGTGGTCGCCCTTGGCCAGGTAGGTGATCACCATCGGCGCCTCGGACTGCCCGTAGTACTGCGCGAAGATCGGCCCGAACCGCCGGATCGCCTCGGCCAGCCGTACCGGATTCATCGCCGAGGCGCCGTAGTAGACCGTCTCCAGCGAGGACAGGTCGCGGGTGTGCGAGTCGGGATGGTCCATCAGCGCGTAGATCATCGACGGCACCAGCATGGTCGCGGTGATCCGCCGTTCCTCGATCACCCGGAGCACCTCGGCCGGGTCGAACCTGGGCAGCACGATCATCTCGCCACCCTTGACGATCACCGGCAGGAAAAACGCCGCCCCGGCATGCGAGAGCGGGGTGCACATCAGGAACCGGGGGTGTTCGGGCCACTCCCACTCGGCGAGCTGGGCGGTCGTCATCGTCAGGATCGACCCCACCGTGCCCATCACGCCCTTCGGCTTGCCGGTGGTGCCGCCGGTATAGGCCATCCCGCCGATATGGTCCGGCGCTAGATCGGCTGCCACCAACGGTTTCGGCGGGTAGCCGGCCGCCTCGGCGATCAGGTCCACCCCCACCTCGGCCAATTCCGCGGGCACCGGACCCAGCGTGAGAACCCGTTGCAGCGACGGGACCTTCTCCAGCAACCCCACGGCGCGCTCGACGAACTGCGGGTTGGGGTCGATGATCAGGGCCGTTGCCCCGGCATCGGCGAGCACATAGGCGTGGTCGTCCAGTGAGCCCAGCGGATGCAGGGCGGTCCGCCGATAACCCTGGGTCTGCCCGGCGGCGATGATCATCAGCACTTCCGGCCGATTGGGCGAGAGCAGACCGACGGTCGCCCCGGTACCGGCGCCGAGTGCCTCGAATGCCTGGATGTACTGACTGACCCGGTCGGCCAGTTCCCCTCCGGTGAGCGTGGTGTCACCGAGGAACAGCACCGGCCGGGTCCGGTTGCGCTTGAGCGCACCCACGGTGAGGTGGCCGGAATGGATCGGATAGCGCAGCAGATCAACCTGGCTCATGGCCCCCAGACTAGGGCTAGCATCAGCTGGATGCCGGAGCAATCGCACGTCTCCGGGCGGGCGGCCACCATGACCATCGTCGCCATGGGCCTCGGGTACAGCATCACCGCCGCCGATCCCACCACCCTGTCCGCCAACCTCGCCGAGGTGCGCAGCGGGCTTGAATTCAGCCCTGCCACAGCCAGTTTCCTGGCCAGCCTATGCACCCTGACCCTGGCTGCCGCGGTGCTCGGCGCCGGCGCCCTCGGCGATCTGCACGGGATGAAGCGGATGTTCGTCCTCGGCAGCTACGGGTCGATCGGCTTCGGTCTGCTCGGCGCCCTGGCCCCGCACACCGGCGTGCTCCTGGTGGCCCGGGCCGGCCTGGGGGTGGCATTCGCGTTCCTGCTGGGCCTGTCGCTGGCCATCGTCAACGCCGTCTTCCCGCCGGGCCGCCGGGCCGGCGCCATCGCCGGCTACCTCGGCGCGGGCCATGCGCTGGCTGTGTTCCAGCCTGCCCTCGGCGGCTGGTTGGCAAGCCACTTCGGTTGGCGCGCCTGCCTTCTGGTCACCCCGGTGCTGGCCGCCCTCACGCTGGCCATCACCATCCGCTATGTGCCGGAGACGGTGCGGGACCAACGCAAACTCGACATCCCCGGCATCGGACTGATCGCCGCCGCGATGATCACCGTCATCTACGGTCTGACCGAACTGCAGGGCGGGTTCAGCGCCGGCGCGCTGGCGCTGATCCTGCTGGGTCTGGCCCTCGGGGTGGCCTTCGTGCGGTGGGAACTGCGCACCGACGCCCCCGCCCTGGATATGCGGATTTTCCGCTCCGGCCGGTTCAACGCCGCACTGAGCGCCGGTGCCACCTTCAACTTCCTGGGCGGCGGCGGAACCATCCTGTTCGCCTACTACCTGGTGACCATCCGCGGGAAGTCGCCCGAGGTGCTCGGCCTGCTGCTCATCCCGGCCATGCTCATCGCGTCGGCGGCCGCGGTGGCGGCCGGCCGCGCGGTGACCCGGTACGGCGAGCGCGCGGTGTTGGTGGCCGGCCTGGCGATCCTGCTCGTCAGCATGCTGATGCTGGTGGTGCTCGACGCCGACACCCCGATCGCGGTGCTGGGTGTGGCGGTCGCGCTCAATGCGATCGGCGGAGCGGTGGTGCAGACTCCGCAGTCGACGATCATGATGTCCAGCGCACCGCCGGAACTCGGCGGGGTGGTGTCGGCGGTGAAACCGGCCGTCGGGCAGGCCGCCTACTCCCTGGGCCCGGCATTGTTCGCCCTGGTCGGGACCACGCTGTTCCTGCGGGAGGGCCGCCGCAAACTCGACGGTTCCGGCATCAGCGAGGAACAGGCGCGGGAGGCGCTGCGGGTGGCGCACGGCGGCGCGCCCAATCCCGCCGCCGGCGGCGAGGTGCTCGACCCCGAGCAGGCCCGCTGGGTGGTGTCGGCGGCCACCGACAGCTGGCTCGGGGCCATCCACGATCTGAGCCTGATCATGGCCGCGGTGCCGGCGGTGGCGATCGTCGTGGCCTGGGTGCTGTTGCGGCCGCCGAAGAGCCGGCCGAGCGCGCGAACCGCCGATTGACCGAAATCGGCCAGCCCCCGCCATCCCGGATGGCACCCTGTCGGGTATGGAGCAACCCCCCGAACCGCGCTTCCTCGACGACCGCCTCGCCTACTGGGCGCAGGCCAAACCCGACGAGGTCGCCATCACCTACCTGGACCGCACCTTCACCTGGGCGCAGTTCAACGACCGGGTGCGCCGGCTGGCCGGCGCGCTGGCCGAGCGCGGCGTCGGCCGCGGCGACGTGATCGGCTTCCTGGACAAGAACCACCCGGCCTGTGTCGAGACCACCCTGGCTGCCGCATCGTTGGGCGCCGCCACGGCGATCGTCAACTTCCGGCTTGCCGCCAGCGAGATGGACTACGTCCTCAACGACTCCGGGGCCAGGCTGGTGATCGTCGGCGCTGAGCTGCGGGATGGTATCGACGCGATCCGGGACCGGCTACCGGGCGTCGAACACGTCATCAGCGTGACCCCGGAGGGTGGTGACGGCGACGAGTACGAGGCCATCCTGGCCGCGGCCACACCGCGCGGTCGCGGCGACGACGTCAGCCCCGATGACGTCTGCGTCATCATGTACTCCTCGGGCACCACCGGAAAACCCAAGGGGGTGCGGCTGAGTCAGGCCGCACTGCTCGCCCACACCGTCAACGCCGCCACCTTCGACATCCAACCGGACGACAAGATAATGGTGTCCATGCCGCTGTTCCATGTGGGCGGCACCTCCTTCGCGCAGTTCCCCATCCACAACGGCATCCCCACCCTGATGACCCGCGAGGCCGACGGCGCGGCGCTGGCCGGCGCGATGCTGGCGGGTGCCACCCGCACCTTCCTGGTGCCCGCCGTCCTCGGCAAGGTGATGGAGATGGGCCCGGATGCCATCGCGCTGTTCAAACGGCTGCGGACCTTCGTCTACGGCGCCTCCCCGATGCCGCCGGCGCTGCTGGCCAAAGCGCTCAAGGAGTTCCCCGACACCGAGTTCGTCCAGGTGTACGGCCTGACCGAGGTGTGCGGTGCGGTCACCGCGCTGTCCCCGGAGGCGCACCGCGACACCGCCCACCCCGAGCGGCTCACCAGCGCCGGGCAGCCGGCCGGCGAGGTCGAGGTGAAAGTGGTCGATCCCGACACCCTGCAGGAGGTGCCGATCGGCAAGCCCGGTGAATTGTGGTTCCGCACACCGCAGTTGATGGAGGGCTACCACAACAAACCGGATGCCACCGCCGAGGTGATCACCACCGACGGCTGGTTCCGCACCGGCGATATCGGCCGGGTCGACAGCGGTGGATTCGTCTTCGTCGAGGACCGCCTCAAGGACATGATCATCTCCGGCGGCGAGAACATCTACTCCGTCGAGGTCGAACGCGCGCTCACCGACCATCCGGCCGTCCTCGACGCGGCCGTGTTCGGCATCCCCGACGACAAGTGGGGCGAGTCGGTCAAGGCGGTCGTCGAGTTGTCCGGCGGCCAGCAGGCCACCTCGGAGGAACTCGTCGCCTGGTGCCGGGACAAGCTGGCGCACTACAAGTGCCCCCGCAGCATCGAGATCATGACCGAACTGCCGCGCAACCCCACCGGCAAGCTGCTCAAGAAGGACCTGCGCAAGCCGTACTGGGAGAACCGCGACCGCGCGATCTGATGGCCCGCTGATGGGCGTCGGGGACCTGCTGGACCGGCTGCACGTCATCGCATTGCCCATGCGGGTGCCCTTCCGCGGGATCACTGTTCGCGAGGTCGCGCTGATCGACGGCCCGGCCGGCTGGGGCGAGTTCGGCCCGTTCGTGGAGTACCTGCCGCCCGAGGCGGCGCACTGGCTGGCCGCGGCCATCGAGTCCGCCTATCGCCCGAGGCCGGCCGCGTTGCGCACCCGCATCCCGGTCAACGCCACGGTGCCGGCCGTGCGGCCCGGTGAGGTCCCCGGGGTGCTGGCCCGGTTCCCCGGCGCGAAGACCGCCAAGGTCAAGGTCGCCGAGCCGGGGCAGACCCTGGCCGAGGACGTCGCACGGGTCGACGCGGTGCGCGCCGAGGTGCCCACGGTGCGGGTGGACGCCAACGGCGGCTGGAGCGTCGACGAGGCGGTCGCGGCGGCCCGGGCGCTGACCGCCGGCGGACCGCTGGAGTATCTGGAACAGCCCTGCCGGACGGTGCCGGAACTGGCCCGGCTGCGCCGCCGGGTGGACGTGCCGGTGGCCGCCGACGAGAGCATCCGCAAGGCCGCCGACCCGCTGGCGGTGGTGCGGGCCGGGGCCGCTGACATCGCGGTGCTCAAGGTGGCCCCGCTCGGCGGGATCGCCGCGGTGCTCGACATCGACGCCCGCATCGACATCCCGGTGGTGATCTCCAGTGCGCTGGATTCCGCGGTGGGTATCGCCGCCGGGCTGGCGGCGGCGGCCGCGCTACCGCGGCTGGAGCACGCCTGCGGGCTGGGCACCGGCGGGCTGTTCGTCACCGATATCGCCGACCTCACCCCGGTCGACGGCCACCTGCCGGTCACCGGGGTCGTCCCCGATCCGGCCCGGTTGGCCGAGCTGGCCGCATCGCCGCAGCGGCGGGACTGGTGGATCGCCCGGGTGCGGGAGTGTTTCCCACTGGTCGGACCCGCACCGGTCGTCTGACACACTGGTCGGATGGCTGAGATCACCTTGGGCGGAAAGCCCGTACACACCGTCGGCGACCTTCCCGCGGTCGGGGCCGCTGCCCCGGCGTTCTCCCTGACCGATCCCGACCTGGGGGATGTCACCGGCGACGACTACCGCGGAAAAGTCCTGCTGCTCAACATCTTCCCGTCAGTGGACACCCCGGTGTGCGCCAACAGCGTCCGGAAGTTCAACGAACAGGCCGCCGCGAGCGGGCTGTCGGTACTGTGCGTGTCCAAGGACCTGCCGTTCGCGCTGGCCCGGTTCTGCGGCGCGGAGGGCATCGCGAATGTGCAGTCGGCCTCGGCGTTCCGCAGCGGTTTCGGTGAGGAGTATGGCGTCACCCTCACCGACGGCCGGATGGCCGGCCTGCTCGGACGTGCGGTGGTGGTGATCGGCGCCGACGGCACCGTCGCCTACACCGAACTGGTGGGTGAGATCGCCGACGAACCCGATTACGACGCCGCGCTGGCCGCCGCGGTGGCCGCCGCGGGCTAGGCGGGTGACCGGCCTGGCCTACAACGACAGCGGGTCCGGCGACCCGGTGTTGTTCATCGCCGGTACCGGCGGGGCGGGACGCACCTGGCATATCCACCAGGTGCCGGCTTTCCTGACGGCCGGCTACCGCTGTATCACCTTCGACAACCGCGGTATCGGCGACACCGAGAACGCCGACGGGTTCTCCACCGCGCAGATGGTGGCCGATACCGTCGAACTGATCGAGAAGGCGGTCGGCGGCCCGACCCGGCTGGTCGCCATGTCGATGGGTGCGTTCATCGCCCAGGAGTTGATGCTGTCCCGTCCGGACCTCGTCACCCAGGCCGTGCTGATGGGTACCCGGGGCCGGCTGGACCGCACCCGTACGGCGTTCCGGGCCGCCGAGCAGGCCCTGGCCGAATCCGGTGTCGAGTTGCCCCCGGCGTATGCGGCCAAAGTCCGGGTGCTGGAGAACTTCTCGCCCAAGACCATCAACGATGAGAAGGCCGCCGCGGAGTGGCTGGAGATGTTCACCGTCTTCCCGCTCAAACGCACCCCCGGCTGGCGGGCCCAGCTCACCGTCGTGCCCGCGGAGAACCGGTTGCCCGCCTACCGGGCCATCCCGACCGAGGTGCTGGTGATCGGCTTCGCCGACGACGTGATCACCCCGCCCGCACTGGGCCGGGAGGTGGCCGACGCGCTGCCGAAGGGCCGCTACGTGCAGATCGCCAATGCCGGCCACCTCGGTTTCCTGGAGCGGCCGGAGACCGTCGACAAGGCGGCGCTGGACTTCTTCGCCGGCGCCCTGCTCTGAGCAGCCGGACGCCGGGCTGCCGACCGCCCGAGGTGTGACACCCTGTAAAGATGGTCAACCCCTCGACGGCTCAGGCGCGGGTCGTCGTCGACGAGTTCATCCGCGGCGGCGTTCGTGACGTCGTGTTGTGCCCGGGCAGCCGGAACGCGCCGCTCGCCTTCGCGTTGGCCGACGCCGATCGGTCCGGCCGGCTGCGGCTGCATGTCCGCATCGACGAACGCACCGCCGGCTTTCTGGCCGTCGGGCTGGCCTCCGGCAGCGGCCGGCCGGTGCCGATCGCGATGACGTCGGGAACGGCGGTGGCCAACCTGGGCCCGGCAGTGGTGGAGGCCAACTACGCCCGGGTTCCACTGATCGTGCTCAGCGCCAACCGGCCCTACGAATTGCTCGGTACCGGCGCCAATCAGACGATGGAACAGCTGGGCTATTTCGGCTCGCAGGTGCGCGCCGCGATCAGCCTGGGGCTCGCCGAAGGAGCCCCCGACCGGCTCGCGGCGCTCAACGCCCAGTGGCGCTCGGCGACCTGCCGGGTGCTGGCGGCGGCCACCGGCGCCCGCTCCGCCAACGCCGGGCCGGTGCAGTTCGACATCCCGCTGCGCGAACCCCTGGTGCCCGAGCCGGAATCGGATCCCGCCGACTTCCCGGCCGGGCGGGCCGACGGCAGCCCGTGGACCGAGAGCCCCACGGTGACATTCGATCAGCCGCTGCTGATCGACCTCACCGCGGACACCGTCGTGATCGCCGGCCACGGAGCCGGCGTACATCCGAATCTGGCGCATCTGCCGACCGTCGCCGAGCCCACCGCACCGCACCCGGTGACTCCGCTGCACCCGCTGGCACTGTCGGCGCTGCGGCCCCGGCAGGTCATCATGTGTGGCCGGCCCACCCTGCACCGTCCGGTGTCGGCGCTGCTGGCCGACTCGACGGTGCCGGTGTTCGCGCTGACCACCGGGCCGCGCTGGCCGGACGTGTCGGGTAACTCGGCGGCCACCGGCACCCGGGCGGTGACCTCCGGCAGCCCCGACCCGGACTGGCTGCGGGCCTGCGCGGCGGCCGACCGGGACACCGTGGCCGCGGTGCGTGAGCAGCTGGCCGCTCATGCGCTGACCACCGGTCTGCATGTGGCCGCCGCGGTCGCCGAGGTCATCCGGCCGGGTGATCAACTGGTGCTCGGCGCCTCCAACCCGGTGCGCGACGCCGCCCTGGTGGGGTTGAACACCGATGGCGTCCGGGTGCGCTCCAACCGCGGGGTGGCCGGTATCGACGGCACGGTGTCGACGGCGATCGGCGCGGCGCTGGCCCATGAGGGTAGGACTATCGCCCTGCTCGGCGACCTGACCTTCGTCCATGACGCTTCCGGGCTGCTGATCGGTCCGACCGAGCCGACGCCGCGGGACCTCACGATCGTGGTGTCCAACGACAATGGTGGCGGTATCTTCGAGCTCCTCGAACAGGGCGACCCGCGATTCTCCGACGTCTCGTCGCGGATCTTCGGCACCCCGCACGATGTCGATGTGGGCGCGCTGTGCCGGGCCTACCACGTCGATGCCCGCCAGATCGAGGCCGGTGATCTGGTGACGAGTATGGCCGAACCGAACCACGGAATACGGGTGCTGGAAGTCAAGGCCGACCGCTCGTCGCTGCGGCAACTGCATGCCGCCATCGGGTCGGCCGTCCGGGCGGCTGTCCAGACGGCCGACCGGACAGCCGACGTCGCGACACCGTGACCCGTCGGCTCCACGCCGCGCTCAAGGCCGCCCTGCCCGTGCGCGACCCCGACGTGGCCGACACCGGGGAACGGAAAGCGTTGCGATGGGCCAAAATCGCAGTCTGGATCGTCATCGTCACCCTGACCTTGCAGTCGATCCTGCTGGTGGCCGGCGCGTGGCGCAACGATCGTCAGATCGAGCGCGATATGGGAGTCGCCGAGGCCGGGGTGCTGTCCGCCGGGCCGCGTCGCTCGACCATCGAGTTCGTCACCCCGGACCGCGTCACCTACCGGCCGGAGCTCGGTGTGCTGTACCCGTCGGAGTTGGCGACCGGGATGCGGATTTACGTCGAGTACGACCGGAGTGATCCTGATCTCGTTCGGGTACAGAACCGTAATGCGAGCCTGGCCATCGTCCCCGCCGGATCGGTCGCGTTGCTGGGCTGGATTGTCGGGGGCGCGATCCTGGCCGTCCTGGTGCGTCGGGAAAGAAGACTGGCCATCACGACACCGGCCTGAAACACAGATTTCACCTGTGATTCGGGTAAGACCCCTTCCGCTCGGTGGGGCGGTAGGAGCACAATCAGCTCAATGGTTCGGGGAAGTGAAAATCAATTGGCACAACTGCTTTCGCAGATGTCATTAATTTCGGAGGGGGGCGTTCGGTGATCGGAGACGGTCCGTTTCAAAGCGAGGACGCCGCGTTCGACCGGGGCCTGTACGGCTTCGCCGTTGAACTGCGGCAACTGGCGTACACCATGCCGGCCGGTCACGAGGACCGGCTGATTCATCTCGCGGATCGGATGGCCGCGCAGTCCCGGCAGCACCGAGAGCTCGGCTCGCTCGGCGCTTGATAACGTCTGGCTGATGGGCCGCGCGTCGCTGGATAAAGATCCCCGGGATGTGGCGTCGATGTTCGACGCGGTGGCCCGCCGCTACGACATCACCAACACGGTGCTCTCGGGCGGTCAGGACCGCTACTGGCGGCGGGCGACCCGCGCGGCGGTGAAAGGCCGGCCCGGTGATGCGGTCCTGGATCTGGCCGCCGGGACCTCGGTGTCGACGGTCGAACTGGCGAAATCCGGGGCCTGGTGTCTGGCTGCCGATTTCTCGGTGGGCATGCTGCAGGCCGGCGAGGGCCGACCGGTCCCCAAGGTCGCCGCCGACGCCACCCTGTTGCCGTTCGCCGATGCGAGCTTCGACGCGGTGACCATCAGCTTCGGCCTGCGTAACGTCGTCGACCACGTCTCCGGTCTGCGGGAAATGGCTCGGGTCACCAAGCCGGGCGGGCGACTGGTGGTGTGCGAGTTCTCCACGCCGACGGTGCCGGTCTTCGCGAATGCCTACAAGGAGTACCTGATGCGGGCGCTGCCGCGGGTGGCCCGCGCGGTCTCGAGCAACCCGGAGGCCTACGTCTATCTGGCCGAGTCCATTCGGGCCTGGCCGGACCAGCCCACCCTGGCCCGCCGGATCCAGCAGGCCGGCTGGAGCGCGGTCCGGTGGCGCAACCTCACCGGCGGCATCGTCGCGTTGCACACGGCGGTCAAACCCGGCTAACTGAAGGGCTTGCGCCGGTCCAGCAGCCGCGACCCGGCCCCGGCGGTCCGCCACATCCGGGCCACCAGGTCGGCATCGGCGTCGGTCACCAGGTTGCCCATTACCCGCACCGCAAGGTCCATCACCCGGGTCGACCGCATGCCCAGCGGTCCGGTGATCGGTAGGAATCTCGGCAGCGTCAGCAGCAGGCCGAGCCGGCGGGCCACCGAGAAGCCACGGCCGTAGTGCGCCTGCAGCAGCGCCGGCCACGCCGAGGGCAGATCAGCCGCTCCGAGGATGTCCGCGGCCAGCCGGCCGGTCTCCAGCCCGTAGTCGATGCCCTCGCCGTTGAGCGGGTTCACGCACCCCGCTGCGTCACCGATCAGCATCCAGTTCGGCCCGGCCACCCCGGATACCGCGCCGCCCATCGGCAGCAGTGCCGAGGACACCGCCCGCGGCGGGCCGTCGAAGCCCCACTGCTGACTTTTCAGTGACGCGTAATGCGCCAGCAGCGGGCGCAACGCCACCTCGGCCGGACGTTTGGCGGTGGCCAGCGCACCCACGCCCAGGTTCACCTCACCGTTGCCCAGCGGGAAGATCCAGCCGTAGCCGGGCAGTACCTGCCCGTCGGGGGAGCGCAGCTCGAGATCGGAGGAGATCCACGCCTCGTCCGCCCGCGGCGAGCGCAGATAGGCCCGGGCGGCCACCCCGTACACGGTCTGCCGATGCCACTGCCGGCCCAGCACCCGGCCCAGCGGTGATCGTGCCCCGTCGGCGACGATCAGGGACCTGCACGACACCCGCCGCCCGTCGGCCAGTATCACCTCGTTCACCCGGCCGGACGAATCCCGCGTGACGTCAACCGCTTTGCAACCCAACAGCATCGAAGCCCCGGACTCCTCGGCGGTCCGCCGAATCCGGTCGTCCAACTCGGTGCGGGGCACCGCTGAACTCGTCTCCGGGAAGGACGGTCCCGGCCACCGCACCTGCACCGAGGACCCGAACCCGGCCAGCCGCAGGCCGTGGTGGCGGATCCGGCCCTCCAGCCAATCGGCCAGGCCGAGCCGGCGCAATTCGACCACCGCCCGGGGGGTCAGCCCGTCACCGCAGGCCTTGTCCCGCGGGAACTCGGCGGCATCGACCACCAGCACCTCGCGCCCGGCCCGGGCCGCCCACGCCGCTGCGGCCGATCCCGACGGTCCGGCGCCGATGACGACGACATCCGCCCCGGGCCGCTTCGGCCGTACCTCTGTCGCAAACCCGTCCACATCTCCCAGTATGTTGGCAGGGTGAAAACACCGGCGAGCGTGGTGGCGGGAGTGGACTTCGGTGACCCCGTTTTCGCCCAGGACGTTCGCGACGGTGTCGGCCGCGTCGAGGAGTGCATCTCGTCGGAGTTGCGTGGTGCCGACGACCTGATGACCGAGGCCGTGCTGCACTTGTTCGAGGCCGGCGGGAAGCGGTTCCGGCCGCTGTTCACCGTGCTGTCCGCCCATGTCGGGCCCGACCCGGACAACTGGGAGGTGACCGTCGCCGGCTCGGTCATCGAGCTGGTGCACCTGGCCACGCTCTATCACGACGACGTCATGGACGAGGCCCAGGTTCGCCGCGGCGCCCCGTCGGCCAATGCCCGGTGGGGCAATAACATCGCCATCCTGGCCGGTGATTATCTGTTCGCCACCGCTTCGCGGCTGGTGTCGCGGCTGGGTCCGGACGCCGTTCGGATCGTCGCCGAGACGTTCGCCCAGCTGGTCACCGGCCAGATGCGCGAGACGAAAGGCGCCCCGGGTGACGGCGACGCCGTCTCGCACTACCTGAAGGTGGTGTCGGAGAAGACGGCCTGCCTGATCGCCGCCGCCGGCCGGTTCGGCGGCACGTTCTCCGGCGCCAGCGACGACGAGACGGAGCGGTTGGGCCGGATCGGTGCGATCGTCGGCACCGTCTTCCAGATCTGCGATGACATCATCGACATCGAGAGTGACCCCGACGAGTCGGGCAAGCTGCCCGGGACCGATCTGCGGGAGGGTGTCCACACCCTGCCGGTGCTGTACGCGCTGCGGGAGGACGGCCCGGACGCCGACCGGTTGCGCGAACTGCTCAAGGGTCCGGTGACCGATGACGCCGACGTGGCCGAGGCGCTGGCGTTGCTGCGCGCCTCCGGCGGGATAGCCGCCGCCAAGGAGACCGTCCAGCAATATGCGGCACAGGCCCGCGCCGAGCTGTCCGGTCTGCCCGACGTGCCCGGTACCCGGGCGTTGGCCTCGTTGGTGGACTACACGGTCAACCGACACGGGTGATCCGTTCCGGAACTCGCGCGCACCGCCGGGGCGTTACTCTGCCGAACAACAGCCCTGAGGAGGATCTGGATGACGTGGCATCCCACCGCCAACCGGATGAAGACATTCCTGTTGCTCGTCAGCATGTCCGCGCTCATCGTGTTCATCGGCGGGCTGTTCCAGAACCGTTCGGTGCTGTGGTTGTCGGTGCTCATGGCGGTCGGGATGAACCTTTACGTCTACTTCAACAGCGACAAGCTGGCGCTGAAGGCGATGCGGGCCCAGCCGATCACCGAGGTGCAGGCCCCGGCCATTCACGCGATCGTGCGGGAGTTGGCCAATACCGCGCATCAGCCGATGCCGCGGCTCTACATCAGTGATACGGCCAGCCCCAATGCCTTCGCCACCGGACGCAATCCGCGCAACGCCGCGGTGTGCTGCACCACCGGAATCCTGAACATCCTCAACGAGCGCGAGTTGCGCGCCGTGCTCGGTCATGAGCTGTCCCACGTCTACAACCGCGACATCCTGATCTCCTGTGTGGCGGGGGCGATGGCCTCGGTGGTCACCGGGCTGGCCCAGATGGCCATGTTCACCGGTATGCGCGGCGGAGGCCGGCAGGGTGGGGTGAATCCGATTGCCATGCTGCTGGTTTCGATGCTCGCACCGCTGGCGGCGACGGTGGTCAGGATGGCGGTGTCGCGGTCACGCGAATACCAGGCCGACGAGTCCGGAGCTGAACTGTCCGGTGACCCACTCGCCCTGGCTTCGGCGCTGCGCAAGATCAGCGGGGGTGTGCAGCAGGCGCCGTTGCCGCCCTCGCCGAAGATCGCCGATCAGGCACACCTGATGATCGCCAGCCCGTTCCGGGCCGGGGAGAAGATGGGCAAGATGTTCGCCACCCACCCGCCGATGGAAGATCGGATCGCCCGACTGGAGAAGATGGCGGGCCGGCGTTAGGCCGCGTGACGGAATCGCGGAGCTATTCGGATTCGGCCTTGTCGGCAGTGGGCTTGTCGTTGGCGGGCTTGTCGGTGGCAGGCTTCTCGGACGCGCCCGCGCCGATCGCCTTGCCGACCCTGTCGACCGCGTCACCGACCGCGTCGGCGACCGAATCGAACGCGTCCTTGACGGTGTCGAGGTTCGGCAGCTTCGGTGTCGGTCCGTTGCCCACACTGGGCAGGCGGGGGTCGGTGTCCCGGCCGGGGGTGAAGTCCATCGGCGGCCGCGTCACGTTGACCCGGGGGCCCGGGCGCTCGGCGGTCGGGTCGGTCAGGACGGGTTTCGGGGCCGGCGGTCCCGGGTTGATGACCGGAGCCAGGGTCTCGGCCGTGGGCGATGCAGGTGGTGGGGGCGACACGGGCGCGGTTGCCGGTACCGGTGCGGCCGCCGCGGCCAGCGGCGTGGGTACCTCGGCGGCGGCCGACAGGCCCAGGAATGTCTGCACCTGGGTGCGGAGGTTCTCCGCGGCGGTCTTGTAGGCGACCACGGTCAGGTCATTGACCTTCTGGACCATGGCGACGACACCGTCGGGGTAGGTCACCGTGGTGACTTTGGTGGTCGGGTCGAAAGCGCAACTCACCGAGCCGGTGCAATCCACCCGTCCCTGCGCATCCACCACGGCCCTGGGGATCTGCTGCAGCGATTGTTTCGAGGTGCGTTCCCCGGCCTGATCCGGTGCCGGGAGGATGGTCGGCGCCGAGCCGTTCGGCTCGGCCCATTCGTCGAAGACCACCCGGAGCGGGGAGTCGGGGTTGCCATTGAGCGCCTCGACCGGGGTGTTGAGCAGGGCGGCGAGTTCGGTGGCGTCATCGGGGCCGTCGCCGATGGCCAGCACCTCGCTGGACGGATTGCTGAAGATGTCCAGCGGTCCGCCGAGGCTGGCGTGGATGAACCCGTCGGGGGTCTGAGCGGTGGAGGCCACGACCATCAGAGCGGTGGACACGCCGATGGCCGCTGCGCCCGCGCGCAGCGTATAGCCGATGCGCCGATCCATGCTCTGTGTCCTCCCTTCTCTTAGGCTACGCCTAGTTGGAACCAATATTAGGTCATGAAACCGTGTTTGAAACCCACAGCTTGCTGCGGATTCAAGTTCGGTACGGTTGTGTGATGTTCCTCAGGTTTCTGGCCAGCGCCGTTGTGGCAGCAGGGGCCGGTGTGGCGGGTCCGGCAACAGCGTGGGCCGACCCCGACCCGGCGCCGCCGCCTCCGATTCCGGACGTCAATCAGTACACCCCGTTGAACCCGGCGGACTACGCCGCGAACGGCGGCAAGTGGTACGCCTTCGCCGGCCCGCCCGGGGTGGTATGCATCCTGGACAATCTCAACGGTGACTACGGGTGCAGTGGCCCACTGCCCGGTGCGCCGGCCGGGGTGAACCTGGTCAGCGGGGGCCCGGTCGGTGCGCCGACGTTCTCCACCACCGATAAGCCCATCTTTGCCGCCGCCGGCGAGGTCAAGACGATGCCGCCGAACACCAGGCTGAGTTTCCGGCAGGTCAGCTGCGGGGTGGACGACGTCGGCGCGGTGGCCTGCTTCAACAGCCGCGATCAGGTGGGATTCGTGGTCAGCCCGACCGGCACCTACATCAACGCCGTCAACCCGCTGACCGCACGTCCGGAGGGCACTCCGCTGCTACCGGGTTTGCCGCCCGCCATGCCGGGGATGCCGCCGGCCTAAGCGCTGGAATGGTTCCTAAGCGTTGGAATGGCTGAAGTGCCGGGCCGGGCGTCAGAACCGGGTGCCGTCGACTTCGTGGCCCGGTTTCTCGGCCATCAGACCGCGGTAGGCCTGCTCGACGGTAGCGCTGTGGTTGACCACCGCGTCGACTTCGCGCGCGATGGGCATGTGCAGGCCGTACTTATCGGCGAATTCCATGATGACGCTGGCGGCCTTGACACCCTCGGCGACCTGGTTCATGCCGGCGGTGATCTCCTCGACGGTCTTGCCTGAGCCCAATTCCTCGCCGACGTGCCGGTTGCGGCTGCGCTGGGAGGTGCAGGTGACGATCAGATCGCCCATCCCGGCCAGCCCGGCGAAGGTGTCGCGCTGCCCGCCCATGGCCTCGCCCAGTTTGGACATCTCCCGCACCGCCCGGGTCATCACCATGGCGCGGGTGTTCTCGCCGATGCCCAGCGAGTAGCCCATACCGACCGCGATCGCGTAGACGTTCTTCAGGGCTCCGGCGATCTCGACGCCGACGACGTCATCGCTGGTGTACGTCCGGAACCGGCTGGTGCGGAACATGCTCGCCAGATTTCCGGCGAGGTTGCGGTCCGGCATGGCCAGTACCGCCGCGGCCGCGTAGCCGCCGGCCACCTCCTTGGCGATATTCGGTCCGGCCAGGATGCCCGCCGGGTGGCCGGGCAGCACTTCCTCGACGATCTGACTCATCCGCATATTGGTGCCCTGCTCGAGGCCCTTGACCAGGCTGACCACCGGTACCCACGGCCGTAGCTCCTTGGCGAGCTCGGTGAGCACGCTCCGGAACCCGTGCGACGGGACTCCCATGACGATGACGTCCGCGCAGTGGGCGGCCTCGTTGAAATCGTTGGTGGCGCGCAGACTTTCGGGAAGCTCGACGTCGGCGCCGAGATAGTCGCTGTTGCGGTGGTTGGTGTTGATGTCCGCGGCGGTCTCGGCCGAGCGCACCCACTGCAGTGTCGGGCCGCGCCGGGCGCAGATGGAGGCGACGGTGGTTCCCCAGGAGCCTCCGCCGAGCACGACGACCTTGGGTTCGCGGCGATCAGAAGTCATGCCGACCAACGTAGTGCCGACGGTGCCCGTTTACCGGAGGTTTGACGCGGCGGCATGCCGCGGTGTCGGGCCGGCCGGTCCGAAGCCCTGGACTACCCGGCCAGTTCGGC
>JAHZJY010000213.1 GCA_022600695.1 Actinomycetes bacterium
ATGCGGCCGGCAGGCCGCTCTAGCCGCCCATGCGGCCGGCAGGCCGCTCTAGCCGCCCATGCGGCCGGCAGGCCGCTCTAGCCAACGTGTCGACTGGGGCACCGCGGACCCCATCAGTCACCTAGGCTGATCGACAGTCCTACTGTCCCTGATGTCCCATCCAGCAAGGAGAAGCCCGTGCCCATCATCGATCAGGTGGCGGCCCGCGAAATCCTCGACTCGCGGGGCAATCCGACGGTCGAGGTCGAGGTGGCCCTCATCGACGGCACCATGGCCCGTGCCGCCGTCCCGTCCGGCGCCTCCACCGGTGAGCATGAAGCGGTGGAGTTACGCGACGGCGGTGCGCGTTACGGCGGCAAGGGTGTGGCCAAGGCCGTTGAAGCAGTGCTCGACGAGATAGCCCCGGCGGTCATCGGGCTGGCCGCCGACGATCAGCGACTGGTCGACCAGGCCCTGGTCGATCTTGATGGCACCGCGGGCAAATCCCGGCTGGGCGCCAACGCCATTCTGGGTGTTTCGCTCGCGGTTGCGAAGGCCGCCGCCGATTCGGCCGACCTGCCGTTGTTCCGGTATCTGGGCGGACCGAACGCGCACATCCTCCCGGTACCCATGCTGAACATCCTCAACGGCGGTGCGCACGCCGACACCGGTGTCGACGTCCAGGAATTCATGGTCGCCCCGATTGGCGCCCCCAGTTTCAAAGAGGCGCTGCGCTGGGGTGCGGAGGTCTACCACGCGCTCAAGTCGGTGCTCAAGAAGCAGGGCCTCAACACCGGGTTGGGTGACGAAGGCGGGTTCGCTCCCGATGTCGCCGGAACGCGGGCCGCGCTGGACCTGATCTGTTCGGCTATCGAGTCCGCGGGTTTCAAACCGGGAGCTGACGTCGCACTCGCACTGGATGTCGCGGCCACCGAGTTCTACACCTCGGGCTCCGGCTACAACTTCGAGCAGCAGACCCGGACCGCTGCCGAAATGGGTGAGTTCTACGTAGGGCTGCTGGACACCTACCCGCTGGTGTCCATCGAAGATCCCCTCGATGAGGACGACTGGGACGGCTGGGTGGCGTTGACGACCACCATCGGCGACCGGGTGCAGATCGTCGGTGATGATCTGTTCGTCACCAACCCGGAGCGGCTCGAAGAGGGAATCGAACGGGGCGCCGCCAATGCGCTGCTGGTCAAGGTCAACCAGATCGGCACGCTCACCGAGACCCTGGACGCCGTGGCACTGGCTCATAACAGCGGCTACCGCACGATGATGAGCCATCGCAGCGGGGAGACCGAGGACACCACCATCGCCGACCTCGCGGTTGCGGTGGGCAGCGGACAGATCAAAACCGGTGCTCCCGCCCGCAGTGAGCGGGTAGCCAAATACAACCAGCTGCTGCGCATCGAGGACGCCCTGGGCGATGCTGCGCGCTACGCGGGCGACCTGGCCTTCCCCCGATACGTCGGACCCGGATAGACGTTCCGGGTAGGCGAGAAGACCGATGGCAGAGGGAAAGCGGACTGACTCCAAACGGCGCGCGCCGGCTTCCCGCCCGGGCGCGTCGGGCCGGGCCAGGGCCCGGCCGGCCCGGATCGGTGCGCGGGAGACCCGTCACAGCGGTTTACGCGCCCGCGCCGAGTCGGTGGGCCGGAGCATCACCGAGCCGATCCGGCAGGTGATCTCTGAATCAGTCCAGCAGCAGAATGAAGAGCGGCTCGGTTTCACCGCCCGCCGCGCCGCCATCCTCGCGGCGGTGGTGTGCGTGTTGACGCTTACCATCGCCGGGCCGGTTCGCACCTACTTCGCCCAGCGCACCGAGATGAAGCAACTGGCCGCCAGTGAGGCGGCGCTGCGCACCCAGATCGCCGAGTTGGAGGGGCAGAAAGCCAAACTCGCCGACCCGGTCTACATCGCCGCTCAGGCCCGCGAGCGGCTTGGCTTCGTCAAGCCCGGCGATATCCCCTACCAGGTCCAGTTACCGCCCGGAGCAGTGGTGGCACCCGATGCTGGACCGGAAGCCCAGCCGACCCCCAACAGCGATCCCTGGTACACCGCGTTGTGGCACACCATCGCCGACACCCCGCACGGCCCGCCCGCCAGTCCGCCGGAATCTGGCGGGCCGCCGCCCCCGCCGGGGGTTCCTGAGCCCGCCCCGCCCGCCCCGCCGATTCCCGGTGGTTGATCCCGCCGATCTCGACGCGGTGGCGAGGCAGCTCGGGCGAGACCCCCGCGGCGTGTTGGAGATCGCCTACCGCTGTCCCAACGGCGAACCCGCCGTGGTCAAGACCGCACCCCGGCTGCCGGACGGCACCCCGTTCCCGACGCTGTACTACCTGACCCACCCGATCCTGACCGCTGCGGCGAGCAGACTGGAGTCCGACGGCGTGATGCGGCAGATGACGGCGAGGCTGTTCGATGATCCGGAACTGGCGGCCGCCTACCGGCGTGCCCACGAGTCCTATCTGGCCGAGCGGGACGCCATCGAGCCGTTGGGCACCACCTTCTCCGGGGGTGGTATGCCGGACCGGGTCAAATGCCTGCATGTGGTGATGGCCCACGCGTTGGCCAGGGGCCGCGGTGTCAATCCCTTCGGTGACGAGGCGCTGGCGATGTTGGCCGCCGACCCGGCGATGGCCGGTGTCCTGGTTTGTGAGGAGTGGACATGAGATCAACGACGGACAGGGTCGCGGCGATCGACTGCGGCACCAACTCGATCCGCCTGCTGATTGCCGACCGGGCCGACGGCCGGCTGCGCGATCTGCACCGGGAGATGCGCATCGTCCGGCTGGGCGAAGGTGTGGACTCCACCGGCCGGTTCTCCTCCGAAGCTCTTTCCCGGGTTCGCGCCGCCCTGATGGACTACGCCGACCTGCTCGACGACCATGGTGTGGGCAAGTTGCGCATGGTGGCGACCTCGGCCACCAGGGATGCCGCCAACCGCGACGAGTTCTTCGCCATCGCTGCCGGGGTCCTCGGGCCGGTGGTCGCCGGTGCGGTGGCCGAGGTGATCACCGGGGCGGAGGAGGCCGGGCTTTCCTTCAACGGTGCGGTCGGTGAATTAGACCCCGGCGCAGCTCCTTTCGTTGTCGTTGACCTCGGCGGCGGATCCACCGAGGTGGTGCTCGGCAGTGGACCGGGCGCCGGCGGTGTGCAGGCCAGCCATTCGGCCGACATCGGCTGTGTCCGGATGACCGAACGGTGCCTGCACTCCGATCCGCCGACGGCCGAGGAGGTGGCGGCGGCGCGCGCGGTGGTGCGCGAACGCCTTGCGGAAGCGCTACGGGTGGTTCCGGTCGAGCAGGCCGTCACGTGGGTCGGCGTGGCCGGTACGTTCACCACAATCGCCGCCCTGGCCCAGGGATTGACCAGCTACGACGCCGAGGCTATCCACCTATCGCGGGTGCGGTTGCCCGACCTGCTCGCAGTATGCGGACAGTTGATCGGCATGACGCGAAACCAGCGCGCTGTGCTGGGACCCATGCACGAAGGCCGGATCGACGTTATCGGCGGGGGAGCGATCGTGGTCGAAGAGTTGGCGAACGCTCTGGCGCAGCGAGCCGGCATCGACGAGCTCGTGGTCAGCGAGCACGACATC
Source organism: Actinomycetes bacterium (assembly GCA_022600695.1). Taxonomy (GTDB): domain Bacteria; phylum Actinomycetota; class Actinomycetes; order Mycobacteriales; family Mycobacteriaceae; genus Mycobacterium. The sequence goes on from JAHZJY010000213.1 coordinate 3,584, forward strand.
CTCGACGGGATCGCCCTGTCGATCCCGTGACCCTGCTTCTGGGCCCTGCCAAACGCCCCGCCAAATGCCCTGCGCCGCCGGCGCGCGGGGTCACTGCCTAGAGCTTGACTTTGCAGCCGCTGCCGATGTTCTTGCAGTGAGCCTGGCTCCTGCAGGCACCGCAACGGCAGGTGCAACCACCGGTTCGCTTGACCTCGGCAATACGCATATCTGTGTCATCTCCTTCAGACCCACGTCGCGCGGGCCACACTTTCCACGATAGTGAGCCGCCCCGGGATATGTCAGCCGAAATCGGCCGACCGGGCGGACGGTACGGTGCTCTGGTGCCGGGCGCGCGCCCCCATAGCCCAATTGGCAGAGGCAGCGGACTTAAAATCCGCCAAGTGTCGGTTCGAGTCCGACTGGGGGCACCCAGCCAGCAGCCGGTTCACCGCGATGCTGCTTTATCGGCTGATCTGGATCGCCGGAGAGTTTCACAAGTCGTCGGAAACTCGACCGGAGCTGGCCCCCCGACTCAAGGCTCCCGCCGCCACCTGACGGTCCCGCCATCACCAGGACGGCGGGACCGCTGCGGTCGAACCGACGGTTACAGTCCGCCGAGATCGTCAGGTACATCGACGGCGTGCTCTTTGAGGGCCTTCAGTGGCACGACGTCGAGGGTGCGCTCGTGGGTGCTGGCCAACACCACCGGCGCGGTGCAGCCGTCCCGGTAGGCCAGTAGCCAGTTACTGGCGGTGACACACCAGCGGTCCCCGGGCGCCAGGCCGGGAAAGCGGTATTGCGGCATCGCGGTGGTCAGGTCGTTGCCGATGGATTTCTGGTGCTCGAGGAACTCTGTGGTGACCACCGCGCAGATCGTGTGCAGGCCGCGGTCCTCAGGCCCGGACGCGCAGCACCCGTCGCGGTAGAACCCGGTCATCGGGTCAGTGCCGCACGGTTTCAGCGGGGTACCCAGAACATTGCGATC
>JAHZJY010000007.1 GCA_022600695.1 Actinomycetes bacterium
CGGGTTCTGCAGATCAAGTAGCGATTTCGGCAATTGGTCGGAGCTCAGCTGTTCGGGGTTGTAGACGAAGACGGTGCTGCGGGCGGCCACCCCGACCCAGGTGTTGTTCGCGGGCCGGTACTGAGCAGGTACCTGGGCCACGGTCTGCGAATCGACCTCGGCGAGTAGCCCGGCCCGTTCGACCGCCGCCATCGCCGGGGAGTTCTCGGTCAGAAACACATCCGCCGGGGATTTCGCGCCTTCGGCGATGATCTGGTTACCGAGTTCGGTATCGCCACCCTGCCGGTATCGGACTTTTATCCCGGTCTCCCGGGTGAATGCCTCGATCCACTCCTTGGTCAGTGATTCGTGCTGAGCGTTGTAGATCAGCAGCTCGTCGGATCCCGGGGAACACGCCACCGCAGAGGCGACGGTGGCGAAGGCAGTCAGCACGGCCAGTGCAGCACGCAGGCGGCGAACTCGCATGGAGGAGGGTCCATTCATCGGCAATTAGGTGAGGATTGCCTAACAATACACCGCTCTGAGATAGCGGCCGGCCGCAGTGGCGTGAAGGAGAGGGCACGCCACCACGGCCGGCCATGAAGGTGCTGCGCCGCGCCGAGTCGACGCGGCGGTCCCGATCAGGCGGCGGGAGGTAGCAGCACGGAGTCGATGAGGTACACCGTCGCGTTGGTGGTCTGGATACCGCCGCAGACCACGTTGGCAGCGTTGACCATGAGGTGGTCCCCGCCCCCGCTGACGGTGAGGTCCGCACCTTCGACGGTCTTGTGGGTGCCGACCACCTGATCGGGACCCGCCTGGCCCGGGACCACGTGGTAGGTCAGGATCGAGGTGAGCAGAGCGGAGTCGGTTTTGAGCTTGTCGAGGGTCGCGGCATCGATTTTCGCGAATGCGTCATTGGTCGGTGCGAACACGGTGAACTGCCCGCCGTCGAGGGTCTCGACGAGGTTGACCGAGGGGTTGAGCCCGCCCGACACGGCCGAGGCCAGTGTGGTCAGTACCGGGCTGTTGGACGCTGCCACGGTCAGCGGCGAGGCGGCCATACCGGCCACCGAACCCGGGCCGTCGGGAACCTGCTCGGCGTAGCCGGCGCATCCCGGGCCCACCAGTTGGGTGTCGGCGGCTGCGCTGGGCGCGGCGATGAGCGCGATGCTCGTCGCGGCGGCTGCCAGGGCGGCCACCGGGAGCGGCCTGGTGCGTTTCGCGGGCCGCGTCTTCGTGTAGCGCGTCATGTTGGTCCCTTCGTCGTGGGCCGCGGTGTGCCGCGGCGTCACTCATCATTCGTGGCCGGGGACCGTGCGGATGGGTGTCGTTCGTCACTCACGGCCTTGAACAGAAAAAAGTAGACGCGAAACCGCCGGATTGCCTTGCGGCAGGGGCGATTCCGCGTCTACTTTCAGACGTTCGGAAATTACGGCGTTGGGGTCTCCGTGGCCGTCTCCATGGCGTCCTCGGCCGGTGCCGCGGGCGGCATCAGCACGGTGTCGATGAGGTACAGCGTCGCGTTGGCGGTCTTGATGCCACCGCAGACGACGCCGGCGTCGTTGACCTTGAGGTCATCGCCGGCTCCGGTGACGGTGAGCGGAGCGCCCTCCACGGTGTTGTGCTCGCCGACCACGGCGACAGGATCGGCCTGTCCCGGAACGACGTGGTAGGTCAGGATCGACGTCAGCAACTCGGAATCGGTCTTGAGCGTGTCGATGGTGGCCGTGTCGAGCTTGGCGAACGCATCGTCGGTGGGCGCGAACACGGTGAACTCACCGTTGTTCAGGGTCTCCACCAGGTTGACGTCAGGATTCAGCTGGCCCGACAGAGCGCCGGCCAGCGTGGTCAGCACCGGGCTGTTGGATGCGGCGGTCGCAACCGGATCCTTGGCGAGGCCCTCGACTGATCCCGGGCCGGTGGGGTTTGCCTCCGCGTAGGCGGCACATCCCGCTCCGACGAGTGCGCCGGCCGGGGCGGCCATCGCCGACGTCGTTGTCATCGCGGACGTGGTGGTCTCGGTGGCTGTGCTGGCCGTGTCTTCCTTGGTGGCCGACGAGCAGCCCGAGAGCGCCAGGGCAGCGACCGCGGCCATCCCGGCAGCGGTGACAACCGAACGGTGGACAGTCATACATTCTCCTTTGTTCCCTACTCAAGGCAGCCAGCATTGTCGGCCGCCGCGTTTAGCATTCGGCGTACAGTCTGACATGGATAGGGGAATGTGATGACGATCACAGAACTCAGAGTCGGCCGTGGGTCGGTTGGTGCGGGTGGGGCACACGTGCTGGCACAATGATCGGGTGAGTCTGGCCGATCGTTCGCGTGTGCTGATTCTGGGTAGCACCGGGTCGATAGGCACCCAGGCGCTGGAGGTCATCGCGGCCAACCCGGACCGCTTCGAGGTGGTGGGCCTGGCCGCCGGGGGGGCCAACCCGGACCTGTTGGCCCATCAGCGTGCCGAGACCGGCGTCGCCAATATCGCAGTCGCTGATCCGGCCGCCGCCGAACGGATCGGCGGGGTTCCCTTCCGCGGCCCCGAGGCGGTGACCCGGCTGGTCCGTGAGACCGAGGCCGATGTGGTGCTCAATGCCCTCGTCGGTGCGCTCGGGTTGGAGCCCACGCTGGCGGCACTGGCCGGCGGCGCCCGGTTGGCGCTGGCCAACAAGGAATCTCTGGTGGCCGGCGGTCCCCTTGTGCTCAAGGCGGCCCGGCCGGGTCAGATCGTGCCGGTGGACTCCGAGCACTCCGCGCTGGCCCAGTGCCTGCGCGCCGGCGGTGCCGATGAGGTGGCCTCGCTGGTGCTGACCGCCTCGGGGGGCCCGTTCCGCGGCTGGTC
>JAHZJY010000214.1 GCA_022600695.1 Actinomycetes bacterium
GGGCACGGGCGACACCCAGCCGACCCCGAAACGCCCGCACCACCGCGGGCAGCATCGCGACCTGACTGCGCATCGACTGCTCCGGGCGGCCGGGCGGATCCCACGCGGCGACGGCACCCACTCCGCACCCCAGGCCGTCCCCCGCTCCGGACCCCGCTCCGGACCCCGGTCCGGACCCGGTCGCCACCTCGACCCCGCCCCCGGCCAGATAGTGGTGGCGCGCCAGCGCCCTGAAGAACCCCGGCAGCGCCGCGCGGCGCGTACCCGCGTCCGGTTGCAGCCAGCGGAACACCGGGTCGTCCTCGAAGGCCCGGCCGAGCACCCGCGCCAGAGCGGCGACATCGGCCCGGCGGGCGACTCGCACATCGATGGACATTCCCGTCAGGCTAACCGGCCGTCCGGGTTCAGCCCAGCAGCACCGTGGCACCCAGGGTGAGCACGCACGCCACCACCGCCGCAGTGGTCACACCGTAGAGCAGCGTGCCCGCCCGGCCGGTGACGAACCCGCCCATCAGATCGCGGTCGCGGGCCAGCCCGACCATCGCGATCAGCAGCGGCACCAGCAGCACCGCGTTGAGCACCTGGGTCCCCACCAGAATCGTCACCAACGGAACATCCGGCGCCAGCACAATCACTGTCCCCACCAGGGTCACGATCCCGTAGGTCAGGTAGAACGTCCGAGCCTGCGAGTACGGGTCGTCCAGAGCGGCCTCCACCCCGGCGTACTCGCACACCGAGTAGGCCGTCGACAGCGGCAGGATCGAGGCGGCCAGGAAGGACGCCCCGATCAGGCCCACACCGAACAGTGTCGCCGCGGCGCCCCCGGCGAGCGGTTCCAGCGCCACCGCGGCGTCGGCGGCGTCGGTGATCCGCAGCCCGTCGCGGTGCAGGGTGGCCGCGCACGCCACCACCACGAAGAAGCCGATCACCCCGGTCAGCACCGCGCCGGTCACCACGTCCACCCGCTCCAGCGCCAGGTCCTCGGTACGCAGTTTCTTGTCCACCGCGTAGGACTGCATGAACGACAAACCCCACGGCGCCAGCGTGGTGCCCAGTGTCGCGGTCACGATCGCGACGGCCTCACCGGTCATCGGCATCGACGGCACCACCGTGCCGCGCAGCGCCGCCCCCCAGTCCGGACCGGCCAGGAATCCGGACACGATGTAGGCCAGGAACACCGTCGACACCAGCAGCAGCAGCCGCTCCACCCGGTGGAAGCTGCCGCGCAGCACCAGCAGCGACACCGCCACCGCCGCGAACGGCACACTGAGATAGCGGCTGATCCCGAACAGCTCGAAACCCGCTGCGATGCCGGCGAACTCGGCGCAGGTGGTGCCGACGTTGGCGACCACCAGGGCCGCCAGCACCGCCCCGCCGACCCGCACCCCGTATCGCTGCCGCACCAGCCCGATCAGCCCCTGCCCGGTGACCACACCCATCCGGGCGGCCAGACCGTGGAACACCACCAGGGCGATCGTCGACAGCAGCAGCACCCACAGCAGTTGATAGCCGTGATCGGCACCCAGCACCGAGTAGGTGGTGATCCCGGCCGGGTCGTCATCGGACAGCCCGGCCAGCAGGCCCGGGCCCAGCACCGCCAGCAGCGCGACCCACCGGGCTTTGCCCCGTTCCAGCCTCACCCGCGCCGGGTCCGAGTCAGGTTCCGGATCAGGTGACGCCGGTGCGGCCACAGCCGCGACCGCAACAACGGCCGGCCCCCCAACCAACGTCGCCGCGCCAACCGGGCCCGCCACCGCCCGGCGTGCTCACCGGACATCGCCGCAACGATCCGCGCGGCCAGCGCCGCCGGCATGGCCCGCAGCACCCGCTCCCCCACCTCCGGCGATGCCGCCGTGACCGCCGCGGCGGCCAGGCCGGGATCCCGGGCGGCGAGGATCTCGGTGGCCGAATCGGTGTCCACGCGGCTCACCAGGGCGGCCAGGCTCCGCGCATCCAGCCGGTGCACCGCCGCACGCGGGGCGCTCAACTGCACCGCCTGCCCGCGCTCGGAGGTCAGGTGCAGATCCGGCCAGGCGACGACATCCTCCGTGGGGCGGGTGACCAGCCGGCCCAGGCCGAGCCGCCGCAGCACCCCGCCGAAGCCGACCTCCACCCCGGCGACCTCCAGCCGCGCGTCCGCGGTGCCGGCCAGCACCACATCGGCGACTCGCGCCAGCCGCTGCCCGGCCAGGTCCACCACCTGGGTGTCCAGCACATCGCGGCCCAGCAGAATCTCGTCGTCGAACAACTCCGATCCCGGCGCCCCACGGGCCCCGACGGCCAGCACCGGCCGCCCGCGCAGCACACCCGCCACCTCATCCCAGGGCAGCAGTACGGGCGGTGCACCGGGGCGGCTGATCAGCAGCCGGGCCACCAACCGCGGGCCGTCGCCGACGTCCAGCCGGACGGACAGATCCGCGACCCGGCCCACCACAGCGCCGTCGGCCCCCACCACGCGCACTCCGATGACCCGGCTGAGCAACAGCACGTCGGCCAGCATGCCGCATTCACCCCCACCGACGATGCGTACCCGATCTAATCGAGAGGGGCGACACGAGGAGACGCGATGCGGGCACTGCGAATGGTCGGATTTCAACACGATCCGGAACTGATGGACGTCCCGGAACCGGAGCCCGGCCCCGGCGAGGTGGTCATCAAAGTCGGCGCGGCCGGGGCCTGCCACTCCGACCTGCACGTGCTGTACGAACTCGACGCCTCGGCGATCTGGCAGCTGCCGATGACGCTGGGCCACGAGAACGCCGGGTGGGTGCACGCCATGGGCGACGGCGTCACCGGCCTGACCGAGGGCGAGGCGGTGGCCGTCTACGGCGCGTGGGGCTGTGGGAAGTGTCAGCGCTGCGCGGTCGGTATGGAGAACTACTGCGAGGCGGGCTCTCTGGTCGGCGGCGGCGGCCTCGGACTGGACGGCGGGATGGCGGACTATCTGCTGGTCCCGCATCAGCGGCACCTGGTGGCGCTACCCGACGGGCTGGATCCGGTGACCGCCGCACCGCTGACCGACGCCGGCCTCACCCCGTATCACGCGATCCGGAGGTCCTGGCCCAAGCTCACCCCGGATGCCACCTGCGTGCTGATCGGCGTCGGCGGTCTCGGTCATATCGGCGTGCAAATCGCCCGGGCCACCACCGCGGCCCAGGTGATCGCGGTCGACGTCAAACCGGAGGCGCTGGAACTCGCCCGCAAGGTCGGCGCCGACCACGCGGTGCTCTCCGATGACGACGCCGCCACCGCCATCCGCGACCTCACCGGCGGCCGCGGGGCCGACGTCGTCATCGACTTCGTCGGCACCACAACGACTCTCACC